>PASX01000023.1 GCA_002713455.1 Fidelibacterota bacterium | reverse complement strand
AATGCAATCTTTTAAGTCCGTAGATCCACAAAATATGTTTCAATCAATTTATGATTTTCCTGACCATATTTTGAGAGCTATAGAAATTGGAAAGATGATGAACTTAAATCATTCATACAATGGTATAAAGAATATTGTCATCGCAGGTATGGGAGGATCGGCAATAGGAGGTGATGTAGCAAAAGTACTAATAAATAAAGAATTAGAAGTTGCACTTTTTATATCTAGAAATTACAAACTACCTAATTGGGTAAATAAAAATACATTGGTTATATGTTCGTCATATTCTGGTGATACAGAAGAAACAATAGCTTCTTTTGAAGATGCTAAGAATAAAGGTGCAAGTATTATTGGTATATCAACAGGAGGAAATCTTACTAAAAAATTAAATAAGTATGGTCTTGATTCAATATCAATTCCTAATAATCTGCAGCCACGTGCAGCACTTGGCTTTTCACTGGTTCCTATTTTATTTATTTTAAATAAATTAGATTTTATCGGTTCTGATGTTTTAGATGATATTAATGCGGGGGTTATTTTATTAAAAAAACTTAGAGATAAATATTCTAACGAAAATAATAATAATTTTTCTTATTCAATTGCTAAAAATATATATAATACTATACCAATAATCTATGCTGAAAATAATAATTGCGAAGTTATTGCCGTAAGATGGAAAGGGCAATTAAGTGAAAACTCTAAAATGTTAGCTTATCATAATGAACTTCCAGAAATGAATCATAATGAAATAGTTGGTTGGGAAAACAATAATGATCTAATTAAAAATTGTTCTGTCATTTGGCTATCAGACAAGAGCGATTATCCAAGAACTGTAATTCGAATGAAAGCTTCTAGAGATATTATAGGTCATTTAGCAAAACATCATGAGATTATTTCAGTTGATGGAGATTCTAGAACTATTCGATTATTGCATTTGATTCACTTAGGAGATTGGGTCAGTTTTTGGTGTGCAATTTTACATGGAACTAACCCAAATCCTGTTGAAAAAATTGATAAGCTTAAAACAATTTTATCGAAAAAAAGTTGACCTCAAGTTTTTAGCTATATAACTTCAGTTAAGTATAAATTATGATTCCTGTCAAAATACAAAAAATTTCTTATCATCATCCAAATCGTAGCTATGCAGTAATTCTAAAGGAGATTGAAGGTAAAAGAAAGTTACCTGTTCTCGTCGGAGCATTTGAAGCCCAGTCAATTGCTATGGCAATGGAATTCATGGAAACTCCTCGCCCATTGACTCATGATTTAATTGTTAATTTAATCAATGGTATTGATGGAAAATTATCATCAGTAAAAATAACTAAGTTAGAAGATGGTATTTTTTATTCAATTCTAGATATTGATTGTGATGATATTGGTCATAGGGAAATTGATTCACGTCCAAGTGATGCATTAGCAATTGCGATAAGGATGCATTCCCCTATTCTTGTTGCTGATGAAGTAATGAGGGAGGGCGTTCTATTAGAAGATGAGCTTGATGAAGAAATTCAAAATGAACCCGAAATTCAACTTCTAGAGAATCAACTTCAAAAAGCAATAGATAAAGAAGACTATGAAATTGCTGCTAAGATTCGAGATAAGATCAAGGAAATAGAAAGTTAGGTCTCAAGAGCTTCCATTGCATATTGAGCAGCATACTGTTCGGCTGATTTCTTGCTAGAGCCTATGCCGCTAGGATAAATCTTCTCCCCGATTTTTACATGTACCTCAAAAAGTTTTTGATGATCTGGCCCTGAAACATCGGAAACAAGAAATTTTGGATTAGNGAGTTGACGAATATGGCAAAATTCTATAAGCTGTCCCTTATGATTAACTGATTTCCATGCTTCAGNTCTATGNTTCCAAACNGTATTGAGAATTAATTGTTTTGCTGGAAAAATTCCTCCATCTAAATATANAGCACCAATTAAAGCCTCATAGAGNTTGGCATATTGTTTTGTNGCTATNTTTTCTTNTTTTANATNAACTGTTGAGTCAATTTTAATAAAATCAANAAGATTTANTAATTTACCCATNGATGCTAAGAANGATTTTTGTACTAGTGCAGAACGTTTTTGAGTCAAAATGCCTTCATCTCCTTCCGGAAATTCACGCATCAACTCTCTACTAATAACTATATCAATAACTGCGTCTCCAAGAAACTCAAATCTCTCATAGTTCTCACGTGGATTTGTTGAAATTGATCTATGACTAAATGCTTGTCTTAAATATTTTTTATTTCGAAAAAGGTAATCACATTTTTTTTCAATTTCAGAATAAAAATATGATTTGAATTGATTTTTTATAAAATAGACTACAGAAAATTTAATTTTATTTACCACTCCATTTTTTTAGCAGGATAACACCATTGTGACCACCAAAACCAAAAGAGTTTGACATAGCAATATTAACTTCTGATTTTTGAGAATTGTTTGGAACGTAGTCTAAATTACATTCGGGGTCTGAATCTTTATAATTTATAGTTGGTGGTAAGATATTATGATTAATTGCAAGTATGCAGGCTACTGCTTCAAGTGCACCACTAGCTCCTAGTGCATGGCCAATCATTGATTTTGTTGAGCTAACCTTTAGTTTTTGTGCATGTTCCCCAAATAAGGATGTGATTGCAGCAGATTCAGTTTTGTCATTAAAAGGTGTTGATGTGCCATGAGCATTAATATAATCAACATCATTTAATGATAGATTCGCATCCAAGACCGCATTTTTCATCGCTCTTATTGCACCTTCACCTCCTGCAGATGGTTGGGTAATATGAAAAGCATCATCAGTTGATCCATATCCTACTAATTCTCCAAGAATATTTGCATTTCTTTTTCTAGCGTGCGTTAGTTCTTCTAATACAATTGAAGCAGATCCTTCACCTAGAACAAATCCATCTCTCATTGCGTCAAATGGTTTACTTGCAGTTTTTGGAGTATCATTTTGAGTAGATAGTGCTTTTATATTTGCAAATCCTGATATAGTTAGCCCAGTAATACTAGCCTCAGTTCCTCCAGTAATCATGACATCTGCATCTCCATATTGTATTATTCTTGATGCAAGACCAATAGCATCAGTGCCTGAAGCACATGCTGATATGACTGTTTGATTTGGACCTTTAAATCCATATTTTATTGCAAGATTTCCAGCAGCTATATTTGCAATCATTCGTGGGACAAAAAATGGTGAAACTCTCCTTTGTCCTCTAGATTTATATGTACCATGCTGTTCTTCGAGAGTTTGAATACCACCTACACCTGATCCAATCATTACACCTACACGATTTAAGTCTAGATTATCTTCATTAATCCCTGAATTAGAAATTGCTTCTGCGGATGAGATTAAATGATAAATTGTAAAAGGATCTAACTTTCTTATTTCTTTTTTATCAAAATAATCTTCGGGGTTAAAGTTTGATAATTCGCCAGCAATTTTGACGCTAAGGTTTTCTGTATCAAAATACGTTATATGATCAATACCGCTTGTACCTGAAATAAGAGCATCCCAATATTCAGGTACTGAATTCCCATTAGGAGCTAATGCTCCTAATCCTGTTATGACAACTCTTCGTTTATTCACTTTTATCTACTGATTTTCCTCGATATAATCTACAGCTTGTTGTACCGTCGTCATTTTTTCAGCACTCTCATCAGGTATCTCAATACCAAACTCTTCTTCCAATTGCATAATTAACTCAACAGTATCTAAGGAATCAGCGCCTAAATCATCTACAAAAGATGAACTGGTTTCAATTTTATCTTCCTCAACTCCAAGTTTATCAACTATTACCTCTTTTACTTTATCGAATGTAGACATTGTCTCTCCTTTGTTTAATTAATTAAGAGCCCACCATCAACTGAAATAGTTTGTCCAGTTATATATTCTGCCTCATTTGAAGCAAGAAAAAGTGCAGTAGACGCTATATTATTAGGTTTTCCAATTTTTCCATTTGGAATTTTTTTCATTAATTCTTGTTTTGAGCTTTCTGATATTTTATCTGTCATATCAGTGTCAATATATCCTGGCGCTATACAATTAACTGTAATAGATCTTGGCGCAAGTTCTTTTGCAGTAGATTTTGTAAGGCCAATAAGACCTGCTTTTGAGGCAGAATAATTTGCTTGCCCAGCATTACCTTTTATCCCAACAATTGAGGAAATATTTATTATTCTTCCAGAACGTTGTTTCATCATTTGTGGANTNGCTTTTTTGATAGTATTGAAAGCCCCTTTTAAATTTATATNTAAAACTTCATCCCANTCACTTTCAGCCATTCTCATAATTAANCCATCGCGAGTTATTCCNGCATTNTTAATTAAAATATCAATTTGTTTAAAATTATTTATTGTATCATTTATTAATGAAGTTACATCATCANNAATAGAAACATCACATGCATATATAGAGGCATTTCCTCCATTATTAATAATTTTATTTTGAACTTTTATTAATGATTTTTCGCTTCGGCTTACGCATACAACATGAGAGCCAGCGCCAGCAAAGTATTCTGCAATACTTTTACCAATTCCTTTTGAAGCGCCTGTAATAATTGACACTGTTTTTGTAAGTTTAAACATACTCAAAATTTTCTATTTCCTCATATGATTCTATACTGGCCATATTTAATGAACGATCTATTCTTCTTGATAGAGTTTTTAATACGCGACCAGGGCCTACTTCTATAGCTAATTTAACTCCATCATGTATCATATTTGTAATAGTTTGATGCCACAAAACAGGGGACTCTAGTTGATCAATTAATGATAGACGAATTTTTGATGCTTGCACNAAAGGTTTTGATGATACATTTGCATAAACTGGAATGTCAGTATCATTAATTTCTGTAGATAAAAGTTTTTCTGCTAGAATATTTTTTGCTGCNCCCATCAAAGGGGAATGGAAAGCACCACTTACATTTAGTTCTACCGCTTTTATTGCACCTGACTCTAACATTATATCTATAACATTTTTTATCGCATCTTTTTCTCCAGATATTACGACCTGGTTTTNACTATTGAAATTTGCTGCAACAACTACTCCGNCAGTATATGATTNACATATANTTTTTACTTCANTATCTTTTAATCCAATAATAGCAGCCATNGAACCATCGNTGTTTTTACATGCTTCTTGCATTCCATTAGCACGAATTTTAACTAATTCCAAACCTGTCCTAAAATCAAAACTATTTGCCAATGTTAATGCTGTATATTCTCCTAGACTATGACCAGCAGCGCAGTTTGGNTTTATACCTTTATTAATCAATAGTTTTCCAATTATAACACTAACTATATAGATAGCTGGTTGGGTAAATTTGGTTTCTTTTAATTTATGTTCNGGCCCCTCAAAAATAATTTTTTGAATATCATCTTCCATAATTTCGTTTGCAATATCAAAATATTTTTTNCCCAAATCAGTTTTTTGATATAAATCTATGCCCATACCAACTTTTTGAGAAGCTTGTCCAGGGCATAAAAACCCTATATTCATTATAATTCATCCCAGCGGATTAACATACTTCCCCATGTAAAACCACCACCAAAAGCAGCCAGTAATAATAAGTCATTTTTGTTTAACCGTCCAGTTTCGACGGCTTCATCAAGTGCTATAGGAATAGTACCAGCTGTTGTATTGCCGTATTTATTGATATTTACTAGTACTTGNTCANCCTTTAAACCGCATCTTTTTGCTGCAGCATCAATTATTCTTCTATTNGCTTGATGAGGTATAAATAATTTAACGTCACTGCCNTNNAANTTATTATTATCAAGNATTTNTTTGCTNACATTAGCCATATTTTTTACAGCAAATTTATATACGGTTTTACCATCTTGNTAAACATAGTGCATTTTATTATCTANGGTNTCTTTTGAAGCNGGATTTGCACTTCCTCCAGCNGGTACAGTNAGATATTTGTGACCACTACCATCTATATGTAAAATAGAATCTANAATACCANTNTCTTCTTGTGTAGGTTCTAATAGAACACCACCACCNCCNTCACCAAAAATAACACAGGTGTTTCTATCAGNNTAATCNATAATTGANCTCATTGTATCAGCTCCTATAACAATTACATTATTATANCTACCTGATTCAATAAATTTTGCACCTGTTTCCATCGCATANACAAAACCTGTNCATGCTGCTACAATATCATATCCCCAAGCATTTTTAGCTCCAATTTTATCTTGGACTANNGCTGCAGTTGAAACAACTANAAAGTCCGGTGTGCTTGTAGCAACNAGAATNAGATCAATATCTTCTGCTGATTTTCCTGATTTNTCTAATAATTGNTTAGCTATTTGAGAGCACATATCTGATGTAGCTTCACCATCACTAACNATATGTCTGTTNTCTATTCCNGTTCTTGAAAGGATCCATTCATTNGAGGTATCAACCATTTTTTCTAATTCNTGGTTTGATAATGTTTTTTGAGGTANATATTTAGCAGTAGCTGTAATAGTTGCTTTCAATTTATTACNCCTAAGTGCTGATCAATACCANTTGATATATCATTAATTAAATTTTCTTTAATTGACTTCTNNGTAAGAAAGATTGAATTCATAATCGCTTTTGCAGTTGATGCNCCATGACAAGATATNGAAATNCCATTTACNCCAAGGAATGGTGTGCCACCATGCTCTTCAAAATCATANTGATTACGTATCTCTTCTAATGCTGGCTTAATCATCCCTGCTCCAATTTTNTAACGNTTTTTAGTCATTATTTTTTCTTTAATCATTTCAAGAAATGTAGCAAAACTACCTTCAGCAAATTTCATAATTGTGTTGCCAACAAACCCATCNCATACAAGAACATTTGNTTCGCAATCAAAAATATTTCTAGCTTCAATATTGCCTATGAAATTTGTCAATTCACTTGAAAGTAATTTGTGAGTTTCTTTATATAATTCTGTTCCTTTTGAGGGTTCTGCACCGATATTTATTAATCCAACTTTAGGGTTATTTATTCCTTCTACATGTTCTAAATAAACAGAAGACATGACAGCAAACTGCAGAAGATTCTCAGGTTTCACCTCAGGATTTGCACCAACATCACATAAGATTTTTCCACCATTTAATGATTGGAAATAAACAGCTAATCCAGGTCTTTTGACATGTTTAACTCTACCGAGAATAAGAAGAGAGGCGGCCATTTGTGCTCCTGTATTTCCAGCGCTAATAAAACCATCTGCTTTCTTTTCATTTACAAGTTNAATTCCTCTAACCATAGAAGAATCAGGTTTTGTTTTAACTATTTTTGAACCATTATCATGCATTGATACTTCATCTGTACAATTAATTATAGAAAGGGNAGTTGGTATATTTGTACCAAGAAATTCATTTATTCTTTTTTCGTCTCCTAAAAGAATTATTTCAAGGTCTTTATTTATTGACTTCTCTAAAGCATCAAGCGCACCTTGTAGAGTAGCTTGAGGGGCTAAGTCACCCCCCATAGCATCCAAAGCAATTTTCATTCTATAAAATTAATTTGATTCTAAGGAAGAGAGTATCGGTCGACCTTTGTAGTAACCACAATTTGGGCATACGTGATGTGGCATTTTTGGTTGGCCACATTGTGGGCAATTAGANGAACTTACTTTTGAAGCTTTATAATGAGTNCGACGCTTTCTTCCACGAGCTCTAGATTGTCTACCTTTAGGTAATGCCATATTTACTCCAATTTTCTAATTATTTAACTTTTTTAATTCAATCCAACGATTATTTTCTATTGATAATTCACATTCGCAATCTNNTTTATTAAAATTTGTACCACAATTTGCACATAGGCCTTTACATTCTTTTGAACATAGTTTTTTAATTGGATTTTCTAATAAAATTAAATCACGAATCAATGGACTNAGACTTACAAAATCCTCAGAATCTAAGAATTGAATGATATCAATATTTTTTTCATTAAGCAAGTCATCATTATTTGTAAGAATGATATTTAATTCAATATTTTTTTGTGATTTGTAGGATGATAAGCATCTATCACATGATTCTAGCAGTTTAGCTTTTATATCTCCANAAATATGAAATCCNCCATTAGTAGGTTCGGCTGAAATTTTACAAAAAATCGTTTTTTCTGCAAATATTATACTATCCAGTTCAAATTCTTCTGTTGATATTTCAAAAAGCTGGTTGGAAATTGAATTTTCTAAATCCGACCTATATAACTTCATTTTAACTTTATAATTTAACTTTTATTTAGCGCCCTTACTAAGATTATTAGATATACTTATATTAGTTATTCTATAAAAGGACTATTCTTCAGTATTATCTAAATCTTCAGAGTCATTTTGATTGTTTTTATTTAGTTGATCGTCAGNTTCAATCAATAAATCATTTTTGNTTTCCAAAATATTATTTTCAAATTCTTCTTCTTCATCTTTTTTTNCTAAAATATTAACATTGTCACTTCTTTTTTTGAATATACATAACATCAAAGTGTGACCAACTGTTAATGTTGAGAGCGTGTAAGANAGCCACGAGATTGTAATAAGTAGAAGAAAAAAACCAACNATCAAACTAGAAATACATTCTATGCCAGTTAGAGTGTCTGAACTTGTTGGAATAAAGAAATTNTGAAAATTTAAATAATCACTTCCATGTATTGAAACGCCTAGGTTTTTAGGCCACACTACATTTGCTGCTGTACCAACAATATTATTAAGTTTTGACCCCATAAGAATATCATGTCCAAAAATTAAATTTATAAATTTAAACCCTAAAAAAGTAGCATAACCAAAAATTGTATGAGCTACATAGGTTAAGGGAATTAAAATTATATTGTAGCAAATAACCCTCCAAGGTTGGCCCCATGCGATAGCATAACTATTAAATGTAGATCCCATGGTATCTTCTTCAAGCGAACCAACAATAGCAGGAGTATAAATTATAGAAATGATAAAAACTCCAATTGTATAAATCGTAAATAAAGAACCAAAAAAGTAAATTAAATAGGGTAGGGCGAATAAAAATTCTCCTAAATATGGAATTTTTGATATAAAAGAAAAAATAATTGCTAAAATAATAAAAAATAAAACGATCAGAAAAATTGATACTGGAGAAAAAATAATCGCGTGCCAGTGTCTTTTTACGTACTCTCTTGATTCCTTAGCACTATAAAATTCATCACCTTTAAGCTGTTTGTATGTTACTCTGCTAACTCCAGTNGCTGCAAACAATAGATTTATCAACCAGTAAATTATACTTATCCAAAATAATAATGCAGAATACCATGTTAATTCAAATAAATATAGGCATGGATACAATCCTTGAGTAGCCCAAATATACTTAATCGATTGGCCCATTAACATAAGTCCAAGGTAATTGAAAATAAAATAAACTAAATATCCAGAAATATTAGCTCTTAAAAAAATCCAAATCTTTTTACCGCTTAGCGCTAATCTTGGTGATCGAAATATATCCCGTATATCAAAATAAAGGTTCATAGAAGATTGATGATTAAAATTTTAAAAACTATTAGTTTTATTATCTTTCAAGTCGAACATAATCAACCCATGCTTTTTCAGGGCGATTTCTTGAGAGNGATTCTGCGACTGCAATTGCAGTTTCTTTGTTCTGATAACTTCCTATACGAATACGATACCAGATTTCATTTGTTTCTTTGAAAAGAGCTTTTTGAATATAAGCATCATACCCAGCCTCAATTAAATTAACTGCTACTTTTTTTGCATCAGATAATTCTTTTTTAGAAGAAATCTGNATTGTAAAACGATTTTTATCATATGGTATTGATTGACCACGAGTTTTANCTCGAGTGTTTTTTGTTGTTACTTTTTTGGGAGCTGAAGGAATNTTTATTAACGAACTTTCCTCAACCTCAGGTTTAGTAGTNATTGTGTCTTTTTCCATTTCTGCTACTAATTCAANAACATCGTCTGAATCAAACCACTTAGACTCATCATCATTATATAGCGGGTCATCATTTTTTGTTATAATATCTTTATTTTCTAAAATATTAGATTCTTCATTACCCTCTGAGACTAAGCTTTCATTATTTAAAACTTCAAAATTAAATGATTGAGTACTGACTTCATCGTTATACTGAAACACTGAAACTTCTAAACTATAAATTCCCGATACATCAGGGGTAAAGGAAATAGA
Source organism: Fidelibacterota bacterium (assembly GCA_002713455.1). Lineage (GTDB taxonomy): Bacteria > Fidelibacterota > Marinisomatia > Marinisomatales > TCS55. Next base: position 38,265 of record PASX01000023.1, on the reverse strand, counting down.
TAGATTATCATCACCTGCACTAATATCTGAATTACTGATTCTGCTATTATCCGGAAGGTCAGAAAATTCCCACAGATATTCTAGGTCNAGATCTTCTTCAAAGCTTGAAACATTTGCAACTATNGCTTCNCCTACTATAAAAGTTGGNTTTTGCTTNGAGCATCCTAGAATAAGCNTCAAGGTGATAAATATACTTTTTCTTATTTTATTTTTCATAATATGAATCTAANGAATTTGAATNTTTGAAGAGCATAAAAGCAAACTGTTAGTTATTTGAGATTAATTCACTATNAGTAAANAAAAATCCAATTTCTTTTATTGCATTTTCATCGCTATCNGCACCATGGACTGCNTTTTTACTTAATGAAGTNGCAAANTTTTTTCGAATTGTTCCCTCNTCAGCTTCTTCTGGATTAGTNGCTCCGATTGTTTCACGCCAAGCTGAAACAGCATTTTCTTTTTGTAATACACAAACCATTGTTTTTGATGAAGACATAAAAGTGGTTAGTTCATCAAAAAATGAACGATCTTTATGAATAGCATAAAAACCTTCTGCTTCTGCTTTTGTCATACGTATTAGTTTTGCACCGAGGATATTAAATCCTGCACTAATTACATGGTCAAGAATTTTACCCATATATCCATTAAGCATTGCATCAGGTTTTATCATTGCAAATGTTTTATTACCCATTCTCAAATATATCCTTAATTAATTTTCTAACGCATTTTTCATTTTTATACCAATATCCGCAACAGATTCGCATACGGATATTCCACAATCGATCATTTTTTTCATTTTTGCTTCAGCTGTATCATCACCCCCAGAAACAATCGCACCCGCATGACCCATTCTTCTGCCTGGGGGAGCTGTTTGCCCTGCTATAAAGCCAGTAACTGGTTTAGTCATATTATCTTTTATCCAATTTGCAGCATCATTTTCCATTTGCCCACCTATTTCACCAATTAATACTACTCCATCAGTTTCAGGATCTTCTTCAAATAATCTAAGTGCATCAATCATTGTTGTACCAATAATTGGATCACCCCCTATACCTATAGCTGTTGTTTGACCAAGTCCTACATTTACTAATTGCCCAATTGCTTCATAGGTTAAAGTACCTGATTTCGAAAGTACTCCGATATTTCCTTTTTTACAAATAAAGCCAGGCATGATGCCAACTTTGCACTCATCAACAGTTATAATACCAGGACAATTTGGTCCTACTAATCTTGTATTATTGTGATCAATAATCCTTTTAGCTTTCACCATATCATGGACAGGAACTCCTTCGGTAATACAAACTACCAGATCTATTCCAGATTCAGATGCTTCAATTATAGCATCCGCAGCAAAGGGAGGAGGTACAAAAATAATTGATACATTAGCACCAGTTTCCTTAATAGAGTCTTCAACGCAATCAAAAACTGGTACTTTTGTTTCTAAAGCAGTTTGTCCTCCTTTTCCTGGAGTTACGCCTGCAACTATATTTGTTCCATATTCGATCATCTGATGGGAGTGAAATGTTCCTTCTGAACCTGTTATACCTTGCACAACTATTTTTGATTTATTACCTACTAATATTGACATGATTTCCCTTAGTTATTTATTGCGCTATTGACAACTTTCTCTGCTGCNTCTTTCATATCATTTGCGGGTATAATATCTAAACCNGATTTAGATAGTATATTTTTCGCATCTTCTGAATTTGTACCTTCTAATCGAACAACTACAGGGACTTTTAACCCCAATTCCTTAACAGCTTCAATAACACCGTTTGCAACACGATCACAACGAACAATGCCACCAAAAATATTAATTAAAATAGCCTGAACATTTTTATCAGACAGGATTATTTTAAAGCCATTTTTTACGGTTTCAGCTGAAGCAGCACCTCCAACATCCAAAAAGTTTGCTGGTTCACCTCCTGCAAGTTTAATAATATCCATTGTCGCCATAGCTAAACCAGCTCCATTGACCATGCATCCAACATTTCCATCTAATTTGATGTAATTTAAATCATATTTACTGGCCTCTAATTCAGTCGGNTCTTCTTCATTAGTATCTCTTAGCTCAGCGATATTATTATGTCGAAAAATTGCGTTTCCATCAAAATTAAATTTAGCATCTAAAGCTACTANTTTATTATCCTCNGTAAGAATTAGTGGATTTATTTCAACAATAGAAGCATCGGTACCNATGTAGCATTTGTACATATTAATGAAAACCTTTATAGCTATTTTNTGAGCTTCACCTGACAAGCCAAGCCCATTAGCCAATTTTATTGCATGGAAAGATTTTATTCCAATTAATGGATCAATCCATACTTTAATGATTTTTTCAGGTGTTTCTTCTGCAACTTTTTCAATTTCAANNCCNCCTTCTGATGAAACCATAAATACATCTTTAGCTTTAGANCGATCAAGTGTAATTGCNCAATAANATTCTTTTTTTATATCCAGAGCTTCAGTTATATAAACTTTTTTAACTTTTTGGCCTTTNTCNCCTGTTTGATGAGTTATCAAGTTCATTCCTAACATTTTTTTCACATTTTTTAATGCTTCTTCTGTTGAAGAAGAATATTTTACGCCGCCACCTTTTCCACGCCCACCTGCATGAATTTGAGCTTTTACAACAACAGCCTCTGTTTGGAATTGTTTTTGTACTTTTTCAATTGTTGGGAGAGCATTATTAATATTTTCTATTACATATCCATCTTGAATTGGNATGCCATATGATTTAAAAATTTCTTTACCCTGATATTCGTGAATTTTCATTTAATTATCCTATTTTTTACTCATCATTCATAAACGGATATTCAAAATCTTTTGGTGGGTCAAAGGTTTCCTTAATGGTCCGCATCGAAACCCATCTAATTAAATTAAAAATNGAACCAGCTTTATCATTTGTTCCTGACGCTCGACTACCACCAAATGGTTGTTGNCCTACAACTGCCCCTGTAGGTTTATCATTTATATAAAAGTTTCCAGCTGCATGGGTTAGTTTTTCTGTAGCAAAATTNATTGCTTCACTATCCTTACCCCATACACATCCAGTGAGAGCATAAGGAGAAGTCGTATTTACTAAATGAAGTGTTTCTTCCCATTTTTTTGGATCATAAAGATATACTGTTAAAACCGGCCCAAATATTTCTTCACACATTGTCGTGTATTTTGGATCATTTGTTAAAATTGTAGTTGGTTNTATAAAATAACCCACCGATTCATCATAATCTCCGCCAGTNATTATTTCAGCATCAGCATCATTCTTTGCATTTTCAATATATGATTTAATTGAATCAAATGCAGGTTTATCTATAACTGCATTCATAAAATTTGAAAAGTTTTCAACATCTCCAACTTTAATTTCATTTACTTTTTTGAGATAACTTTTACTAAGCTCTGGCCAAATTGATNTGGGGATATAGGCACGAGACAACGCAGAACATTTTTGTCCTTGATACTCAAAAGCGCCACGAACCATTGCAGTGGATAATTCTTCCAAATTAGCTGATTCATGTGCAATACAAAAGTCTTTTCCACCAGTTTCTCCTACAATTCGAGGATATGATTTGTAATNATTAATATTTTCACCTATAGTTTTCCACATTCCCTNAAAAACATTTGTTGAGCCAGTGAAATGTACACCTGCCAAATTTTGATTCTTCATTATGGTTGGACCAATATCTTTTCCCGACCCAGGAACAAAATTTATTACGCCTTCAGGTACGCCAGCTTCAAGAAATAGTTTCATCATAAAGTAAGAACTATATACTGCGCTTGATGCCGGTTTCCAAATTGAAACATTACCCATTAGTGCAGGTGCTGCAGGAAGATTTCCTGCTATTGAAGTAAAATTAAATGGAGTAACTGCAAAAATAAAACCTTCCAATGGTCGGTGTTCTAAGCGNTTCCATATTCCATCAGGAGAATATGTCGGTTGTTGGCTATAGAGTTCTTGGGCATACCAACAATTAAAATTTAAGAAGTCAATCATTTCACAGGATGCATCAATNTCAGCTTGGAAGGCATTTTTACTTTGGCCAAGCATTGTAGCTGCATTTAGTGTTTGATCATCATGTCGCTGTAGAATTGATGCNACTTTTTTGAAAATAGCTGCACGAGANTCCCAAGGCATTTTTGACCATGAATNCCAAGCCTCCATCGCNGAATTAATTGCCATCTCTATCTCTTTTGGACCAGCCATATGATAATGACCAAGTAAATGTTGGTGATCATGAGGAATTCGCATTTCACCTAAGTTTCCAGTTTTTATTTCTTTACCTCCAATAATTAGAGGTACTTCAATTTTTTGAGATTTAAGTTCTTTTATTCTCTTTTTTAGAGCAGTCCGCTCTTCAGTCCCAGGNGCATATGATAAGATAGGTTCATTTAAAGGCTTTGGTACAATTGTCTTAGCATTTTTCATAATATATTTCGGTTAGTTAGTGTAAAAACTATTATTAATGATTTGAGAATTTATTGGTTAATAACTGAGGATTCAAACAATAGGTATTAAAAATTAATAAAGAGAATCTAAAATTGACATCATAGTATTTTTATTCTGTGCTGATACTAATGATTTTCTTATAAGGGAAGCGCCTTCAAAGCCTCTAACATACCAACCAAAATGTTTGCGCATCATATTTACACCTACTTTTTCACCATACCAATCTAACATTTGAATGAAATGTTTACGGCAATAACTAATTTTTTCTTTAATTGATGGATTATCAATTTTTTTATTGTCATTATATAATGATATAGCTTGTTTAAAGAACCAAGGATTGCCTAATGCTCCTCTTCCAATCATAACAGCATCGCAATTTGTTTCTTCAAACATTTTTAAAACATCTTCCGGTGATTTAATATCTCCATTTCCAACTACAGGAAGATTTGTTGATTGCTTTAATAGTCTAATTAACGACCAATCTGCATTTCCCTTATAACTCTGTTTTGTAGTCCTAGGGTGTAGGGTTATTGCTTTTACTCCTATAGTCTCTAGACGATTTGCAACTTTAGGTATCACGATAGATTTACTATCCCAACCTGCTCTCATTTTTACAGTGACGGGTATCTCAGGTACAGCTTCAACCACGGATGTAGTTATATCGTCCATTAAACATAAATCTTTAAGAGCAGCTGAGCCAGCACCACGTCTTGTAATTTTAGGCACAGGACATCCATAATTTATATCTACAATATCTGGTTTGAACTTATCAACTATCATTCTCGCAGCTTTACTCATTATTTCAGGGCAATCACCAAAAATTTGAATTCCAATAGGTCTTTCAAATTCTGAAAATCTAATCATATTATGAGTTCTTATATTTTCTCTAATAATACCATGAGCAGATACAAATTCAGAGTAAACAACACCAGCACCTAACTTTTTGCACAAAACTCGAAAAGGATAATCGGTTACTCCAGCCATTGGAGCTAAAAAAATAGGTGTTTTTACTTTTATTTTTCCTATTTGCATATAAAAATTTAATTAAATAATTCTTTTATCTATAGTAGCTATACAATAATATCAGCCGAAATTTTAATTTAAAAATTAACAATATAGTAATATAAAGATAATTATTTATGAGTAGAATATGTGATGTAACAGGGAGGAAGCCAATGTATGGAAACAATGTAAGCCATGCACATAATAAATCCCGCAGAAGATTCGATATAAATCTTCAAAAGAAAAGATTTTGGTTATCAGACGAAAAACGTTGGATCACTCTTAGAGTTTCTACTCAAGGCTTAAGATTAATAGATAAAATAGGAATTCGGAAAGTCATCAATAGGATGTTAGCCGAAGGTAAAAAAGTTTAATTTTCATATTAAAAAAAACTAATTCTTTTAAGGAGTCTTTCTGCAAAGAAAGACTCCTTTTCATTTATAACCAATATTCCTAATTAATTAATCCTGTTGTCTTCGGATAAATGCTGGTACTTCTAAATCATTTCCATATAATGGTTGACTTGATTCATCAAAGAGCATTGCAGGTTTATATTCTTCTTTTGTTGATTTATGTGGAATTAGTTCTTCTTGCTTAGATTGCTCGTGAAGTGGCAAATTTTCTTTTTCTGCTAGGATTTGTGTTTCATGCTGTTTTGCTACTTCATTAGAAGTTTCATGATTTGGATTAAGATTTTCAACAATAGCCTTACGATTAAAACCAGTCGCAATTACAGTTACCATTATTTCATCATTTAATGTTGGGTCAATAACTGCTCCAAAAATAATATTTGCATCTTTTCCTGCTTCATCAAATATTATTGATGTTGCTTGGTCAACTTCTTTTAATGTTAAATCGGCCCCACCAGTGATATTGACTAACACTCCCTGCGCACCTGATACTGAAGCATTGTCTAACAATGGACTTGAAATTGCTTGCTGGGCAGCTAGGACTGCTCTTTCTTGCCCAGATGCTGTACCAGTTCCCATTACTGCTTCACCCATATTTTTCATAACTGTTTCGACATCTGCAAAATCTAGATTTATTAAGCCATGAACGTTTATTAGATCTGATATCCCTTTAGACGCATGATGTAATATTGAATCTGCTTGCTTAAATGCTTCAACAACAGTTGTATCTTCATCAACAATTGACATTAGTTTTTGATTAGGTATTGCAATAACTGTATCACAAGCTTTCCTCAATTCCGTTATGCCAGCTAATCCACGATTCATGCGTTTTGGCCCTTCAAAATTGAAAGGAAGAGTAACTATTCCAACAGTAAGTATTCCTAATTCTCTAGCGATTTGAGCTACTATTGGCGCTGCTCCAGTTCCAGTACCACCGCCCATTCCAGCAGTAATAAATACCATATCAGCACCTTCTACAATAGACTTAACTACTTCTTTATCCGCATCCATTGCATCTTTTCCAATCTCTGCCTTTGCACCGGCCCCAAGACCNTTGGTAAGATTCTTTCCAATCTGTATTTTATTTTCTGCTGCATTATTTTCAAGGTCTTGTGCNTCGGTATTAATTACCATAAAATCAACACCGCTCATTCCAGCTTGTATCATTCTATTTACTGCATTACCACCAGCTCCTCCAACACCGATGNCCTTCAGNTTTGCTTTTTGCTCTGCTAAACTATCAAATTCGAAAAGCATATTATTGCTCCTTTCTTTCCTTTGGTATGTTTATAATTGTTTTAAAAAAAATCATTAAATAGATTCTTCATTTTATTTATAGCACTTTTAAAAATTATTTCACTTGAGTTTTTATTATTTATTTCATTTCCAAATTTTTTCCACTGACTAAGTCCAATAGCACTTGAATAAGATGGCCCCGAAGCAATATCTACTGCTCCACTAATATTATTAGGTTTGCCAATTCGGATAGGCATATTGATCGTTTCTTCTGCTAATCCTGCTAGATTTTTTANTTCTGAACCTCCACCAGTAATAACCATACCATATGTTAACTTTTCATTCACATCTGCTCTAGCAACTTCTCTCAAAACTAATTGAAGAATTTCTACCATTCTAGCCTCTACATAACGTGANAACTCATGTTCTGAAATTTTTCGNTCTAGACTCCCATTTTTTGATGGAAGTTGAAATTCTAATTCAGGCGATGACATTGATGCTTTTGCAGAGCCATACGTTCTTTTGATTTTTTCTGCTTCATCAATCCCAATTTGAAGCATTACCGCTATATCATTTGTTATACTCGCTGCTCCAATACCTAATGTAGAAGTGTGTCTTACTCCACCATCAAAATATACAATTATATCAGTAGTNGTAGCGCCAATATCAACACAAACTACACCTAGTTTTTTTTCGTCTTCTTCAAGTGTGGATAAACTTGAAGCTAATCCTTGATATATTATTCCATCTACATTAACACCTAACTCTTCTGCGCAAGATGCTAAATTGGTAGCAGCACTNGTAGCAACTGTNATTATATGTACNCGCGCTTCCAATCTACGGCCCGTTAGGCCTATGGGATCCTTGATTGAATCCATTGAATCAATAACATATTCTTGTGGAAGNACATGAAGTATATCTCTATCCATTGGCAATGAAATTCCCTTTGCTAATTCTAATACACTATTTACGTCATTATTTGAAATCTCATTTTGCAAGGAAATATTCGATCCGTTATTTCCACCTATTGCAATTGCGCCTTGTGTGTTTATCCCTCGTATNTGATCTCCAGAAATNCCTAGAGANATATTTTCAATATTTATATCTGCCATTAATTGGGCTTCTTTAAATGCATTTTCCATTTCATCAATTAATTGGTCTCTATGCGTTATAGAGCCCTTATCAATACCAGTAGCAGGGGAGGTGCCGAGGCCCAACAGTTTTACACTATCAGTCTCTGGATTTATTTCAGTAATAGCACAACATATTTTATTTGATCCAATATCTAATCCACTATGAATATAGGATTCTGNTTTTCGGTTTGAACGAATCATGTCCACTCCCTTGCTACTAGTTGTTTTTGATACCGCATATCAAGTAACCTAAAATCGGTTAATTGACGTTGTCCTAAAGCTTTNTCAAAACTATTTAAAATATATAATTTTCTATTGATATCTTTTTTTCCAAGAATAACTCTTGTTGGACGATTAGCAAGAATCATTACATATTCATCGTCTTTGTTTAATGTTAATTCCGAAATATTTTCGTAAAGATCAGGATATTTAAGTGATAATATTTTTAATATTTCAACAGCTTCTTTCACTTTAATTGAAAATGTTTTTTCACCTTCGGGATAAAGCTCTTTAGCTGAATTGAAACCAGAAAGAANAGGAATAAGATAATTTTCACTATAACTACCTCCAGGTAAAATAATTCCCTCGTTATCTATCATCAATTGATTATCAATATTAATTATACCTAGGGGTTCTCTTTCTGCAATTTGAATTTTAATATTGTTTGGGAAATGTTTGCTAACTCTCGCAGCTTTAACGAAAGGGTTTCTCTCTAAAATTTGTCTGATATCATCTATATCTACATCAGNATTTTTATTTATTTGATCAATTATTTTAAAATAATCTTGTTGATTTAAGATATTAAATCCTGATATTTCTGATATTTTTAATTCAAATATTTGTTGGTAATTAGCCCATTTTATGGAACAAAATAAAAGTAGTAAAAANGTTATGCTTAAGCTAATTCCTACTTTCATTTTTAAATAAATTTTTTGTTTTTTGTTTTTATTCATACTTTAAAAGTCCCTGATTTAAATCCCAAAGTNTTTACTTCTAATTCTAGGAGAACGCCAAATTTTTCTTTTACGGTCTTTCTGGCTATTTTAATTAGTTCAACTATATCATCTGCTTTTGCATTACCATGATTAACAAAGAAATTTGCATGGATAGGTGAGATTTCTGCATCACCAACTTTCGAGCCTTTTAATCCAGCTTGATCAATATAATAACCTGCCGCCTGACCTTTAGCGGGGTTCTTAAAAACACTTCCAGCAGAACGAAACTTTAATGGTTGCGTTGCTTTNCGTCCACCACTGGCCCCTAGTTTTTTTTCGCTTACTGTATCTTTATCACTTTTAATTAGTTCAAATTCTGCATTAATTATTATTTCATTTTTAGGAAAGGTAGAGCTTCTATAGCTAAAATCGATTTCTTCTTTATTATATTTTTTTATTTCCCCATTCATATCCATTACATTAACATTTATTAAAAAATTTGATATTTCACCTCCAAAAGCGCCAGCATTCATAATTAAAGCTCCACCTAGAGTGCCTGGGACACCAACCAAGCTTTCAATTCCTGAAAGATTACGCTTTGTACATTCCTTTACTAACTTACCTAGCATTACACCCGACTCCGCNTAGACTTGTGATTCATTTATTTTTAATTGATTAAGTGACTTTCCCAGCGTTATTACAAATCCATCAATTCCGTCATCAGACACAAGCAAATTTGAACCTGANCCAACAAAATAAGTTTGTATATCATGTTTTTCTGCAAATTTNAATATATTTGCTAAATCAGTTTTATTTTTAGGTGTTATATAAGCTTTTGCTGGACCACCAATCCCATATGAGGTGTGTTTAGACATTAATTCATCAAAAAGGAATGAACCTTGAATCATTTTTTCTAATTCAATCATGTTATTCAATTTTTTATACTTTCACTTTATCTTTTAAGTGATCAAAATAACTTTGGCCATATCTCCAAATAGTTCCTGCACCTATGGTAATTACCATATCGTTCTCTTCNGTAATTTTATCTAANGTATCATTNATTTNTTCTAGATCATTTATATAATAAATATTTTTATGCCCTTCTGATTTAGCTGCATTAAAAATTAATTTTCCTGAAACTCCATCAATTGGTTTTTCTCTAGCTGGATAAATATCAGTAATTAATAAAATATCGGAACTCATGAATGCCTTAGCAAATTCTTTATAAAAAATTTTTGTTCTTGAAAAAAGGTGGGGTTGAAACACTGATATAATTCTTCGATCCCATCCCTTTTTTGCTGCTTGTAATGTTGCTTCAACTTCTGTTGGATGATGAGCATAATCATCAACAACAATAATTCCTTGAGCTTCGCCTTTAATTTCAAATCTTCTACGTACNCCAGAATAACTATTTATTCCAGCAATAATAGTTTTACTATCTAATCCTAGTTCGTATCCTATTGTAATTGCTGCTAAGGAATTCAAAACATTATGTTTTCCGGGCACATTTAATTTTACCCTTCCACACTTTTTATTTTTATTATAAAGAGTAAACGATGTTTTTAATTCTTTATAAGAGATTTCTTCTGCATATATATCCGCTTCTTTTGAAAAGCCATAAGTTATAATAGGTCTTTTAATCTTTGGTAAAATTTGTTGTATCCCAATTGAGTCTATACAGACAGCAACTCCTCCATAAAATGGAACTGAATTTGCAAATTGAATAAAAGAATCATGTAAATCATTTATATCTTTATAACAATCCATATGTTCTTCTTCAATATTATTAATTATTGCTATAGTAGGGTTCATTTGTAAAAAACTTTTATCATATTCGTCAGCTTCAAATACAATCAAATCACTTTGACCCAACAGTGAATTAGTATTAAGATTTTGAACCAGGCCTCCTACAACAAGAGTTGGGTCCATTTTTCCATAAGTCAATAGTGCTCCAAGCATCGAAGAAGTAGATGTTTTTCCATGTGTACCAGCCACACCAATGCTAGTTTCCTTTAAGGCTACTAATTCTCCTAACATTTCAGCTCTTTTAATTATTGGAATTTTTGATTTTTCTGCTTCAACTAATTCTGGATTATTTTTAGTTACCGCACTTGAATAAACTAATAATTCTGAACCATTTATATTGTTTTTGTTATGACCAATAAAAATTTTTGCTCCATTTATCTCTAATTTTTTTGTTATTTCAGACTCAACAAGATCTGAGCCACTTATAACGAACCCTTGATTAATTAATAATTCAGCAATTCCACTCATCCCTATTCCACCAATACCTACAAAATGAATATTATTTACTTTATGAAACATTATTTTATAAGTGCTATCGCTTCATCAACAATATCTGATGTCGCCTTAGGTTTTCCAAGTTTAAAGCTAGCTTTTGACATATTTTTTAGCTGTTCATCATCTAATAAAAGATCGTGAATAGTTATAGCAAATTTCTTAGGATTAATATTTTTTTCTTCTAACATACAGGCTGCACCATTTTTCACTAATGCATTNGCATTTTTTATTTGATGATCTGCGGCTGAATGAGACAAAGGAACTAAAATTGATGGTTTGCCACATATAGTAAGTTCAGAACAGGTAATTGCACCGGATCTACTCATTACTAAATCGCTCAAGGCATAAGCATTCGCCATATTTTCAATAAATGGTAAAACCTTAGTCATATCAGATTGATTATGACTATAATTTTGATAAAGATCTTTTCCCGTTTGCCAAATAACTTGAATATTTGAGATAGTTAATGAAGGAAGAATTTTTTCCATCATTTGATTTAAATATAATGAGCCTTGGCTTCCACCAAATACAAACAATGTTTTTTTATTTTGATCAAATCCATACTCTTTAAGAGCATTCTCTTTGTTACCTTTGTTAATCTCTTTTCTTATGGGATTGCCAGAAAGTACGCTTTTATTATTTATAAATTTTTTTGCATCTTCAAAAGCAATGCACACTTTATTTGCCTGTTTTGAAAACCAACGAGTAGTCAATCCTGGATAGGAATTTTGTTCTTGGATAAGAGTTGGAATTCCTCTACTAATACCTTCTCTTAAAGGTATTGCAGCAGCGTAACCACCAGTCCCAATAACTAAATTGGGATTGATTTCATCAAACAATTTTTTTACTTTTATAATTGAAGAAAAAACTCTTAAAGGTAGTAGAATATTTTTTCCAAAACTTCTAAAATTTATGCTTCGCTGGAAACCTCTAATTGGTAGCAGGGAATGAGAAATATTTTTTATAGGAAGAACATCTTTCTCAATCCCAAATTTTGATCCTATATAATGAATGCTAGATTTAGGATAACGATTATTAATTTCATCTCTAATCGCTAAAGCAGGGAAGAGGTGTCCACCCGTACCTCCACCTGAAATAACAATTTTAATTTGACTATTCACTAAAAATTTGGTCTCCACCCTGAATTATGATTCACACTTCTTTTAGCTTGGCTTATATTAAGAAGGATTCCCATACATGCGAGATTAATTACGAGACTGCTTCCGCCATGACTAATTAAAGGAATAGGCAACCCTGTTACGGGAAAAATCCCAGTAACAACTGCAACATTTATAAATGTATAAATAATAATGCTAAATGAAATTCCTACTGTTAACATTATACCAAATGGATCACTTGTCTCTTTAGCAATTTTTATTCCTCTTTGGAATATCATAAGAAAAATCGTTATAACAGAAATAGCTCCCCAAAGACCTAATTCTTCACCAATTATTGCAAAAATAAAATCTGTATGTGGAGTAGGTAAAAAAAGATTTTTTTCTAGACTATTTCCAAGTCCTAAACCTCCAATTCCTCCATTGCCAAGACTTATTAGAGATTGTTGGGCTTGATAACCTCCCTCTTGTGCTGAGTTACCATTAAAGCCAAAGACTGATCCCAGCCAGTAAATTACTCTTTTCATTCTGTAGGGCTTCATCAGCATTACTGGAATCATCACAACTACAGCAGTTATAGCTGTTGTAGTAATATGAGAAAGTCGAGCACCTCCAATAAAAAGCATTGATATTCCAATTAATCCAATTACTGCAGCAGTACTAAAATCAGGTTGAATTACAATTGTAAATAAAATACATGCCATCAATATAACAGGAGGAATAAACCCATTGTAAAAATCTTTCAGATTATCCCTTTTTTTATCAATATAGTATGCTAAATAGAGGATTAGTGAGAATCTGGCCAAATCTGATGTTTGCACACTGATGATTCCAAGGTCAAGCCATCTTGCAGGGAAATTAATTCCTTTGATTAGATAAATAGCTTTTGTTAATAATAGTAATATTATAGAGCCAATCATTAAATAAGGCGCAATAATTTTTAGTTTTCTATAATCTATAACTATAAAGAAAAACATGGCTATCATACCTACAATCATTCTTTTTAAATGAGAACGAAGAAAAAGTGTATCTGAAGCGCCACTTGTTTCATGTAGCGAAAAAGAGGAACTCGCACTATAAAGCATAACTGTCCCAAGTCCGCAAAGGATTATTATTAATCCAAGGAGCCACTGATCATATTTTTTTGTAATTATATCTAGATGTCTCATGCCATAGCTATTTCTTTAACAAATTTTTTAAAATTTTTTCCTCTNTCTTCAAAATTAGCGAATTGGTCAAAGCTGGCGCAGCCCGGAGATAGAAGTACTATATCTCCGGGGGTTGCTTCCAGATGACAGAACTCTACCGCACCCTTAAGGTCATTTACTTGTTTTAACCTTACCGCATCCCTTAGAGCTAATGAGATTTTTTCACGTGCCTGTCCAAAAATAATTACATTTTTAACTTTTTGTTTTAAATAGGGTATAAGATTTACAAAATCTCCACCTTTATCTTTTCCTCCTAATATTAGATAAATCTTTTTTTCAAAACTTTCTAAAGCAACTTTAACAGATTCAAGATTTGTAGCTTTAGAATCATTATAATATGATACTCCAGATACACTTGATACAAATTCAAGCCTATGCTCAACCCCTGGAAAGTTTTCCATAGCATTAGAAATTTGTTTATCAGTAGCACCAACTAAGCTAGCAACTGTGGCTGCAGCTAAAGAATTAGCTAAATTATGTTTTCCAGGAAGTTTTAGTTTTTTTGTGCTAATTAATTCTGAATTATTCTTGCATATCATGGAATTTTTTATATAAAAAATTGTTTGATTTTTTTCTAAAAGGGTGAAACCATGAATACTTTTTTCATTAGCGTTTATTCTTTTTTTAAGAATCTCATCATCCATATTATAAACAATATGATCTTTGGACGTTTGATTTTTGATCATATTTAGTTTTGCTTCAGAATATTCAACAATGCTAGGATATCTATCTAAGTGATCAGGGGTAATATTTAATAATAGAGAAATAAATGGTTTGAAATGTATAATTGCTTCCATTTGAAAGCTCGAAACCTCTAAAATATAAAGTCTATTTTTTGGGCTATTTTTTAAATCCTCTAAAATTATATTTGAAAAAGCCGTACCAATATTTCCTCCTAATTTAGGATTCATTAATTTGGAATTGCACATTTGATGGATTAAGCTAACTGTAGTTGTCTTTCCATTTGACCCGGTCACACTAACAATTGGATGATTGGCAAACCAACTTGCAAATTCAATTTCACTTATTATTGGAATCCCATTTGACCTTGCATCTAAAAATATTTGACTTTTTTGAGAAATACCTGGAGAAATAATCCATAAATCAGCAGATAGGATATTTTTTGTATGTTGTCCCAACTCAACTTCAATTCCTAATGATACTAGTTTTTTAGATCTTTTTGTTATTTCAGAATTAATATTGTTATCACTAACTATCACATTTGCTCCTAAATAATTTGCCAGATGAGCTGCTCCTTGCCCACTTCGCCCTAGACCAAGTACTGCAACTTTTGAATTATTGAGATTAATCTTATTTTTTTCTGATATATCCANTANCGAATTTTAAAAGTTGTAATTGTTAATAGAGCGAGCAGNAAACCTATAATCCAAAAGCGGATAACTACCTTGGACTCAGGCAAACCTTTCAGTTCAAAGTGATGGTGAAATGGAGCCATCAAAAATAATTTTTTTCCTTCTCCATACTTATTTTTTGTGTAGCGATAATAACCTACTTGGAGGATAACAGAAATAGCTTCGGCAACAAANAANCCTCCAATAATNATTAATAAGAATTCTTTTTTTAATAATATTGCTAAAGTACCTAATGCTGAACCTGTAGATAGTGAGCCAGTATCGCCCATAAATACTTCAGCAGGGGAAGAGTTGAACCATAGATAGCCTAGACATGCTCCGACACAAGATGCCGTAAAAATCGTTAGCTCACCAGCACCGGGCAGATAAATTATATTCAAATAGTCAGAAAAGTCTACACGACCACTAACATACGCAATAATCGAGAACACTGAGAATGATATTGCTAATAGCCCAGCTGCGAGCCCATCAAGTCCATCAGTTAGATTGACAGCATTAGAAGTGGCAGTGACAACTAAAACTATCATTAGTGGATATAATAAACCAAAGTCGACTACTGTATCTTTTAGAAAAGGAATAGAGGTAACAGTTCGGAAATTATCCCATGCTGGAGTATTATAAATCCAAAAAGTAATAATTAAGCCAATAGCAATTTGGCCTGCTAATTTATATTTGGCGACTAAACCTTTTTTCAGCTTCTTGATAGATTTTAAATAATCATCAATGAATCCAATTAACCCCATCCAAATCGTAGATATAACTAAGATTTGCACAAAAGGATTATAGATATCAGCAAATAGTAGCGTAGGGAGTATAATCGCCAGCAATATGATTAATCCACCCATTGTAGGAGTGCCCTCTTTTGAATAATGGCTTTGTGGACCATGCTTTCGAATTTGTTCACCTATTTGATTTTTACGAAGATGGTTAATTATTACTGGCCCAAGAATAAAGCTAATAATTAGAGCTAGTATTGCAGCAATAGCACTACGAAAAGTAATATATTGAAAGACATTTAATGGTGAAAAAAGATCTTTCAGTGGATATAATAAGTAGTAAAGCATAAATTTATTCTATAATTGAATTAACTATTTTTTCCATTTGCATTCCTCTTGATCCCTTGATTAATACTTGATCATTTTTCTCACAAATNTCGTTATAATATGAGATTAACTCATTTTTATTATCAAAATGTTTGTGAATTATTGAACTATCAAATTCATTATCAGTGGCTATTGTTTCACNTCCAATTGTTAAAACAGCAGAAAGTTCAACCTCTTTACATTTTTTGCCAACATCACTNTGCTGTTTTGTAGAGAATTCACCCAACTCAAGCATGTCTCCAAAAATAAAAATTTTCTTNCCATTCCCGCTAAATGCTTTAAGATAATCAATGGCTGCAAATGTAGATTCAACATTAGCATTATAGGTNTCATCAATAATTGTAATTTTGCCATTAGATTTGATTTCACAGCGACCTTTTGGCGGTTTGAAGGTTTTTATTCTATCTTTNATTGATTCCCAACTNACATCCAATTCACATGCTATTGCAGAGCAGGCAATTACATTTTTTGCAAAAGAAAGATTACTTGAATTAGTTATAACTTCTTCTGAATCAATTGTGAGGACAATAGAACCTTCACTATTATGATGAATATCTGCAGGATAGTCACAATTTGATGTCAATCCAAAGGTTATAAATTTTCCTGGAATATTTAATTTTTTTATTCGATAGTCAGCTGCGTTAACAAATGAAATACCTTCAGAGAGGTGCTCAAATAAAGCTCCTTTAGTCTTTGTTACATTTTCAATATCTCCAAAACCCTCCAAATGCGCTGGTGCGATATTTGTTATGACGCCATGGGTTGGATTGGCTATTTTACAGAGCAATTCAATATCGCCAGGTTGATTTGCTCCCATTTCTAATATTGAAGCGCCATAATANTCANTTAACTTTAATAGTGTTAATGGAAGACCTATTGAAGTATTATAGTTTCCCTCTGTAGCATGGATATCATATTTTGATGATAAGATATGTTTCAATAGTTCTTTCGTTGAGGTTTTCCCATTAGTGCCTGTAATTCCAATTATAGGTATTTGAAATTTATCTCTCCATAGAGCCGCAACCTTTCCAATTGATTGCACTGTGCTTTCAACTNCTATTTGGTNAAGTTTCAAATTATTATCAACTTTACTTACAAGAGCTGCAGNTGCGCCTTTTTCATAAACTTCAGATAAAAAAGAATGCCCATCAACTTTATCACCATCTATTGCTATATAAAGATCATTTTCATTTACATCTCGACTATCAGTTGTTATACCACAAACTTTTTCACGCAAAGAAACCCCAAGNGCCCTTTCAAAAGTATGATGAAATTTATTCGGGCTTGGTANATCAATTCGCATTGATAAATCCTTGAATTATTTCAATATCTGAATAAAAAACTTTTTTACCATCTATTTCTTGATAATTTTCTCGACCTTTTCCTAAAACAACTAAAATATCACCTTCTGTTAAGTTATTAATCGCTAGNTGTAAAGCTTTTCCNCTATCNGTAAATGTTTCAAANTCATTTTTCTTAATTTTTCTTATTATATCATTATTTATATCNAGAATATTTTCTGTCCTAGGATTNTCAGGAGTAATCCACATTTTATTGGAGTATTTTTCAGCAATTAAACCCATCTCAGATCTTTTATCTTTATCTCTGTCTCCACCACAACCAAATAAAACATACAATTTTGATTTTTCCATTTTAATATTTTTAATTGTATTCAGTACTTTTTCATAAGCATCAGGAGTATGAGCATAGTCAACAATAACTTTAGCTCCATTTTTTAGATTAAATAGCTCCATTCTACCAGGAATAAAATCGCACCGCTCCACTCCTTTTTGAATTACTTTTGGCTCTATTCCAAAAGATAATGCTATGCTGAAAGCACATAAAATATTTTCAATATTATATTCTCCAATAAGAGATGAATTTATTGGAGTTTGCTTTCCGTTATGATTCACAACAAATTTTATACCACTAATATCATGCGAAATTTCTGATAAATAAATTTTTGTATTTTTATTTTTTGAAATAGATATGACTTTAGCTTTAGAAGATTTTGCTATTCTTGATCCCATATTATCATCATAATTAACTATAGCTATATTTGAAGGTTTTAGCATTTTGAATAGCTTAGCTTTTGCTAAAAAATAATTTTCCATATTATGATGATAGTCTAGATGTTCTCTAGAGAGGTTTGTAAATGCACAAATGTCAAAATCAACATCCGCTACTCTAGATTGCTCTAAAGCATGAGATGAGACCTCCATTACTATATGTGTAATTCTTTCATTAATAAAATCACGAAACTTTCGATGTAAGTTTATTGGATCAAGAGTAGTCAATGTTTTTGTAGTTTGATATAGGTCTGTTATGGTGCCGATTGTGCCAAGCTGCGCAGTATTATAGCCGTTAGCTTTAAAAATTGAATTAAGAATTGATGCAGTGGTAGTTTTTCCATTAGTGCCTGTAATTCCAACTATATTTAAATCCTTAGATGGATGGTTGTAGTATTTTGAAGCAATACGGCTGAGAGCTAATTTTGAGTCTTTTACTTTTATATTTGGGACGGGGAAAAAATCTAAANTTTTTGAATCAGATATAATTGCAGATGCTCCTTTGNGAATAGCTTCATCAATATAATCATGTCCATCTTTTGTAAAGCCNTTTACCGCTACAAAAACACTGTTTTTGGAAGCTTCTGACGAATGTGTACATATTTTTTTTATATCGACTAAAGGTAGCGACGAATTATCTTCATAGATATCTTTTACTAGTTTTTTCAATTTCAATTATTATTCCAACCCCATAACACATATAGTTCCTGGAAGTTTTTTTGTTCCCGGGACTGGGCTCTGCCAAATAACATGTCCAGACCCTTTAAACTTTGCACGCAGATTTGCTTTAAGAAGTTTTTGCTTCGCTTTCCTTATACTCATTCCTCTCAAATCAGGGACTACAGCATAACCATCTAAATATTTAGGAATAGGAATAGAATTGACAGTNTGCAAAGGGACTAAGGGAAAGGATGACTTTTTATCTGCAATAATAGAATTTTGTTTTCTTTGTNTAGGTTTCGAATATTTTATTGAATCATCTAAATTTATTATTCTTTTGGCTATTCGTTTAAATACAGGAGCAGCACCATATCCACCCCAATGATAGCCATACTTTGGCTCATCCAAAATTATAACGCCAATTATTTGAGGTTTTTCAGAGGGGAAAAATCCAACAAAATTTGAAACAAATTTATTTGAATAGCTTCCATCGATGAACTTATATGCCGTTCCTGTTTTTCCAGCAATTGACCAGCCGTTGATCTTTGCTTCTGTCCCAGTACCATAATCAACAACCTCAACAAGCATATTTTTTACCTTTTGTATAACATCTGNGCTTGCAACTCTTCTAATTATTTCGGGTTTTTCAGTATAAACAACCTTATCATCTGGGGATAGAATTTGATTTACCAATCGNGGCTTTATAATTATTCCTCCATTCGCAATTGCAGCATATGCAGATGCAAGTTGCAGAGCAGTGACTGCAACTTCATATCCAATTGAAAGAGTTGCNATTGACATNTCACTCCATTCGCTTGTTTTGCGTAATTTACCCCTTGATTCCCCTGGAAAACGAAGACCCGTNTGTGATCCAAATCCAAAATCTCTAGAAAATGTATATAGGGGATTTTGACCAACCCTTTGAGCAATTTTAATCATACCGACATTACTTGAACGCGCTATAATTTGAGGGAAAGTTAGAAGNCCAAATATTTCATGATCAGATATAATTTTTCCCGCAATATTCACTTTTCCTTCTTTACAATTAAATTCTTCGTANAGTGAAACTGCATTTGTAGCTACCGCAGCAGTAGCTGCAACAATTTTATATGTAGACCCAGGTTCAAATTGGTCAGTTACAGCTCGATTTTTTTGGTTTTCAATAGGGAAGAGCTCATGTTGNTTTGGATTGAAATCTGGCAAAGATGACATAGCNAGGATTGCCCCATTTTGAGGATTAAGGATTATTCCTATTGCCCCCTTCGCTTGAGTCTCTTCAATCCTTNGATATAATTCCTCGTGAAGTATACTTTGATATTCTAAATCTATAGTAAGTTGAATATTTGACCCATCTANTGGAGGCTTANTTGGGAAACTTGTTTTAATTTGNGATTGGCCCTGNCCATTAACTTGTTTTACTACCCACCCAGGTTTCCCAGTGAGCTCATAGTTAAATTCTTTTTCAATTCCGGTCAAGCCTTTATCAAGGCTATCCCCAAATCCATTTATATCAGTAAATCCNACTATTTGCGCAACAATATTTTCTTGTGGATATATTCTTCTTGATTTTCTTTCNATTACAAGACCGGNGATTTTTTGAGCAAGTATAGGCTGNANTTTATTCTCCCTTAACTTGGCCTCTAAGGTTACAAAGCTCTTTTTACTTTCAAGTTTATCAATGTAATAATCAANGTCTTTACCTGTTACCGCTGATATGATTTTCGCAAAATTAATTTTATCTTTTATTTTGGAGGGGTGGGCACCTAAAGAATAATGAATAATGCTTTGTGTCAAAGGAACATTATTTCTGTCATAAATATTTCCCCTGACAGGCAAGAGGGTTTCATGCTTTTGGGCTTGATCAAAAGCTTGTTTTCTATACTCATCACTATCAATAATCATTATTTGAAATAGGCGGGCAGATAAACCAATCCATGCAAAAATCATAGATAACGATAGAACGGTAATCCTTGAGCGGAATTTTTGATAGTTTTTAGTCAAATTGATTTATATAAATAGTTAACGTCTCAGGATTTGCAGGGACCATTTTCAACTCATTTCTAGCAAAATTAGATATTCGGGCGCTACTAGATAATTGAGCAATGTCCATTTTCAGTACTTTAACAGTATTTTGAAGCTCTTTCTCAACTTGCATTTGGATTTCAATACTTAACATATTTTCATCTACTTCAGTGTATACCCATAGATAGGCAATTAATCCTACTATGGACAGGATTGAGGTAAAAAAGAACATTAAGGTTTGAAAAAACTCTCTATTTTTTCTCGACATTCTTTTTCGTTTTATTTTTCTCATTTATATCAATTTTTCCCCTACTCGGAGTTTTGCACTTCGAGACCTATTATTGCGTTTTATTTCATTTTCTGTTGGAACAATAGGTTTTTTTGTTAAGATAGCTAACCTCCCTGACTGTTTTAATGATCTAAATGCATGTTTAACCATTCTGTCTTCGATAGAATGGTAGGTCATGATTACAATGCGACCACCAACGGATAAATGCTCGATGAATAAACCTAAAAATTTATTAAGTCTTTCAAGCTCATTATTTACCGCAATGCGTATGGCTTGGAATACACGAGCCAGGGATTTATTTCGTTTTTGTGGAGGGGTAGCTCTGCGAATTGCTTCTTTAAGGTCTGTCGCAGTTAATAAGTTTTTCGCTGATTTTATTGAACGAGCTATTCTCTTTGAACGACGCTCTTCACCGAATTGAAAAATTATATTTGCAAGCTCTTCTTCAGATGATTGAGATATAAGTTCTACAGCACTAAAAGAATTTTCTTTGTCAAATCTCATATCCAAAGCGCCTGAAGAATTAAAGCTAAAACCTCGAGTTTCAGACTTTAGTTGCATAGATGATAACCCGAGATCCAACAATATACCATTCACTTTAGATATTCCAAGTTTGTCAAGAATTTTTGGAAAATTATGATATGAAGACTTGTACGTAAAAATGGGATGTGCAGAGGCACCAAAACGGTTTTTGCAAATTTCAAGTGCCTCCGCATCCCGGTCAAGACCTATTAGCTTTCCCTTTAAAGAGAGTTGAGCTAAGATCTTTGTGGCGTGCCCGCCAGCACCGATAGTTCCATCTAAATAGGCTCCATCGGGCTGCAAGTTTAAGTGATCTATTACTTCGATAGTCATCACAGGAATATGTGCGTATGAATGTTCCTGTGGTGACAAGATTTCCACTATAGTATGATTTGATTTGCAAGTTCATCGAACTCAGACGATTTTATTTCATGAAATTCTTTTTCAGCATCTGAAAGTAGCTTTGGGTTCCAAAGCTCAATTTTATTTACCATTCCAATAATTAAAACGTCTTTTTTCAGCTTAGCATAATCTATAAGATTTTGAGTTATAGCGATCCGCCCCTGCTTATCATACTTAACTGTAGAAGTATACCTTACTGTGCTTCTCACGAAAGATCGATTAACCCTAGATAGTGAAGAGAGCTTTTTTAATTCATCTTCAATATTTTGCCATGCGACAAGAGGATATACCCATATGCAAGGATCCATCCCTTTTGTAATAACAAAGGAATCTTTATTTTTTTTGCTAAGTACATTTCTGAACTTTGCAGGAATATTTAATCGTCCTTTGCTATCAAGAGAATAAGAAAATTCTCCTGTAAATGTATTTTGATTTAAAGTCTTTGTCATGAATATTTAGGGATAATTAACCACATCTACCCATAATCTATCTATTTTACCCACAAAATGTCAATAAAATTATTAAATAATACTATTGGAAAAAGTAGTTAGGGTAATTGACTAAAGAAGAACTTTAAATATTAATTAAACTTAGGTACAAATCGTTGGATTCTAATGCTATTATCAATTGCGGAAATATTTATAAGTATAGGGGTGGACGAGGATTCTAAACCATTTATCTCAAAATTATTTAAGTAAAGGTTTAAAGATTTAGTATGTCTAAATAAAATATTCATTGTTTGATTAAATGTGTATCGATGATTTTCGCCGCTGGGTATAATTGCCTCAAGTAAGCTTAGGGAGTCAGTTTGATAGCTATACCATGTACGTTCAGCGGTAGCTAATCGAACAGTAAATGGAGATACCTGTTCTAGTGCGAAAGTAGATTCATATAAAATATCATAATTATTAGTCAGCATATCTTTGGTTATAGATCCATTTTCAATAAATTGATTAGTTTGTTGTTCTAGATTATTTTTTATTTCTTTGTCATTAATCACTCTGATGATATATATTGCAAAAATAAAAATTACAACAAGAATTGAACCTTTAATTATATCACTTCGTATATTTTTAGCTGTACGCTTATTATTAACGACTTTATTTGGTTTATCTATGCTGGATTTTTTAGAAATTGATTTATCACTTTTGATTTTTTCAATTGGTAAAGATTTATAATCTATAAATTTTTCAAGATCATCAATTACATCATCAGGGTTTTTGCCAATTTCATTGCAATAGGCTCTTATAAAAAGCCTTAAGTATGTACTATTTAACTTTTCAAATTGTCCATTTTCAATAAGTTCAAGAATTGATTTATTTATTTTAGTTCTTTCTTGAATTTCATCAAGACTAATGCCTTGTTCTTTCCTCAAGGCTTTTAAATTTTTGTAGAATTCATTCATATAGCTGAGAAAGTTACAAGATGAGATGGCTCATGGAAACCTATTTTTAACGAGAATTGACTATTAAAAATCTTAATTTATCTTTCTATTAATTAATGCAAAAAATTTTTTATAAAACTTAGATAATGGAAGACCCATTACATTGTAATAGCATCCATTTATTTTTTTAATATGCACTGCAAAACCATCTTGGATTCCATAGCTTCCCGCCTTATCAAATGGATTATAAATATTTATATAGTTAGATATATCGCCTTTGCTTAAAGTATTAAATTCAACTTCTGTGATTTCATGAAATGTATTTTTTATTCCTATCGATTGGTTTTGTATTGATACTCCTGTATAAACCTCATGAATATTTCCTGATAGTCTTTTTAGCATATCAAAACTTTCATTTTTATTATTTGGTTTTCCAAATATTTTTTTTTCATATGCAACTATTGTGTCAGCACCTATTACCCATTTGTCTTTATTAAAACTTGCAACATTTTTTGCCTTCTCATTGGCATAATGTTCAACAAATAATGAAGGTGTAAGATCAAGATTTAGATCTTCATGAATATTACTCGGAATCACATCAAAAGTTAGATTAATTTGTTCTAGTAATGCTTTTCTCCTTGGAGAATTGGATGCAAGTATTATAGGAGTATTAATTTTTTTCATCTAAATATAGCCAATCGTCCAATGAAGCTAATTTTTTGATTATTATTTGATGCTATCATTTTATACAAATAAACACCATTTGCTGGAAGATTGCCAAATTCATCTCTTCCATCCCAGTAAATTTTATTATGACCCAGATAATATAGTTCTGGATCTATGGATTTAATTTTTCTTCCTGCAAGTGTATAAATATTAATTGAAACTTTAGCATCTGACGTTAATTCGAAAGAGAATTGAGTATTATTTGAAAATGGATTTGGAAAATTTAACACATTTAATATATTCAAACTGTTTGATTTTAGGATGCTTAGGTTTATAATTGATTCACTAGGGTTATTTGCATTATCCCAGGCGTTAATTTTTATAGAAACTTCGTCAAAATCTTGGGGTTTTTTAAATGTAAAACTGCCGGTGGTTATGCTATTAATATCATAAACAAATTTATCAATCATATTAGTTTGTATATTTGTAAGNTTATTTGTAAGATTTAGTTCATGTCCCTTTTCTCCTGTTAAATTAATTCCTAGTGGGTCTGATAATCGTATAATGATTTCTTCAGATCNATTAATATTATCACCAGNTCGCAGAATTCGCCCGGAACTTGTTTCAAATGTAATNATTGGTCCTTGCGTATCGCTAGAAGGAGGACCTAATGATAGATTNATATTGGAAACCGACCCTATAGCNACTGAATCAATTCCATTATTAACATTAAATCTTATTTTTGAAGGATTGCCAGAGAAGCTAATATCTTTAGGCACGCGAAATTGTGAGGATATTTTTTTGTTNGAATAGTTAAAAGATCCTCTAAAAAGAGTCGCACCATTTNTTAAATAGGAAATTTCTTCTTGTTTAGATGCAAAATTGAAAATTTGTCTTACTTCAGTTTGAGCATCCTCTAAAACAAAATATCCTTCTCCTGCGTTATATGGACTATTTGCATTTAAAGTACCAATCATTAATGTTGATAGAGTATCTGGACTTACATTGGCATTTTTAACCATTTGACTCGGTATAGAAAATTTCATCGCAGGGTCTCCAAAAAAGTGAAATAATTCACCATCTATTCCACCAGTTTTTACTGATTGAAGGACGGAGCCAATAGATTTAAATGTTAAACTATCTCCTTTAAAGATTTCTCTAAAGATTCGTTCCAAATATTGAATATTACTAGAAACAGTTATACCTCTGGTCGTAGTAATTATACCTGATGCAGCTTGGTTTGCTGAGCGAATTAGTTCTTCAGCAAATGATTCNTGGCCAATGTCATCAAACCTTCCCCAATTACAAGTTCCTGCAATCCAAATAGGCAGTTTTAGTCCTCCCTCCATTAATTCGATATCATTTCTATTTTCANTTATCAAAAGCAGCTTTTCNTGTGCCCANTGAGTAGGATTNCCATGNCCAATAAAATTTATAATTGCTGTTCCCGTTGATATTTGATTTAATAAAGCTTGAGTAGCTTCTGGTTTAGTGACTCCAAAAATTGAGCCATCATTANATTCTGGATATTCTACCATATATATTTTTTTTATATCAATGAAATCTGGTATAATTTTTGCGAGTTTTTCTGAATTTTTTGTATGACTTTTTCCAATCGATAATTCATATGACTCACGTTCAGGACGTGTTGGGTCATCAGCTACAAGAGTAATTCTTTGCCTCCATAATCCANTTGGCATTTTTGTTTCAAATTCGATTAGTCTATTTATAAAATTATTTATTTCATTGCTTGTCCTTGCTGGAAATCTTCCAGTAGCCATTTCAGGAATAGTTCCATTGAAAGAAACGAGTCTATCGTCAGTTGAATGTGAATAGATAGTTCCTACCTCAATCGTAGGAACTTTAATATTTGATTGTCCAGTTATATTTCTATAATCATAATCAGCATCTCCCATAAATAAAACTGTATAAGGTTTTTGTAGCCAATTATTTTGCGTCCAATTCAAAAAATGCCTTATGGCAATAGGATCTTTATTTCCTCCTGAAAATTCATCATAAATAGTTTCAAGAGNAGCATAAATTGTATTTTGCCTATGATCAATTAGAGCCTGTGATTGGATTTGAAATTCTGAAGGTCCTAAGATTATATGTTTTGCTCCAATAGAATTCGATCTTAATAAATCCCATTTTTTGGAACCAATAAGAGAAAGATTGGATATTGATTTTATATCATTAATATTAAAAACAGAAAATTTTTGAATAGTGCCAGGAGTAAAAGAAAAATTTGTTGAGATGTTATCCTCAAAAGTATTAAGAGGCATATTTATGGGGCTAGATACATTTGTAGTATTCCAAACCAATAGATTATTTCCTTTGATTGTGAATGTCCCATTATTTTTATTAATCTTTGAATAAAATTCAAATGGTTGTGAGTATGATAATTCTATATAATAGTTAAAAGTTATATAATCAATAAGTGGTTCAGAATTAGGGTNTTTGGCCTNATTATTAATTGTAATAGTTTGATTATTAGTATTTATAAGATTGGAATTAAGACTAAATGTTTTTGATTTATGTCCCAAATTAGACCAATCAATTCGAGCTAATTCTTTATTGTTTGTTGAAATAGAAACTTCATGTTTAGTGTTATTNTATTTTGTTTGAACTTTTTCCTTTCCAATCATACCAAATATTCCTTCTATAGGAAGAGATTTAACAAGATTAGNTAATTCTAATTCAATTGAATAAGATGCTNCTTGTTGAATTGTTTTTTCTCCCCATGAAAGTCCAGAAGAATAGGGATTAATTAAATCAGTTTCAAAATGTTGATAAAATTGACCATAATTGATTTTTTCTGGAGCTTCGGGATTTAAATTTGCTGTTTCAACTCTTTTACCTCTTAATGAACTGTTTGATGGAATTAATATCCAATAAGTTGATTCAACAAAATATAAGTTTTGGTGCCATTCAATCTTTTGATTTATGTTTTGAAAACCGTTAGGACCTCTACCATAAAAAATGATGAGATCATCATCAGATAAATTCCCATCAGATTCACCATTAATAGTTATAGGTAACTCAACTAGATTTGTCGGTATGGAANCTTTTNTTGANTTACTTTGAGTTAAATCATANGTGCGATCTCGNCCAATNGAAGAGCTAGTNAATANCATNATACTTCTTGGGTCAANAATTAAGTTTGTTNCAATTNTTGATTTNAATTCTTNACCTNAAATTTTATATATNCCATCACTTGATAAATAAAATTTGACCCAAATACCGTTAGGAATTTTATCTTNTTTTAATAATTTTCTTTTNGATACCTGAATCCAATTTTTTGCGATNTCCCAATTAACAATTTTTGGNGAAAGTANTAATTCATGGATTTTATTTATGCTTTTAAGCTGCNTTTTTGAACCNGAAAGAGGAATTGTAATTNNCATCGATTCNTAATANGAATTTGAATCTATNNTAGGAGATAAACGTAAAGTTCCTGTATTTAGACCATTTACAGTCTGGCTATGGATCCACCCTGTATNTACTATTAATTTATCTATTTCCATAGAGTGATAGTTTATATTAACTCCTTGAATTTTTATTTGAGGTAGTGAAGCATCAGGTAATCCTACAAGTAATTCAATTGGCTTTAAATCCTCAGAGGATTTAATATTTGCTTGTAGATTTATTACTAATTCATTTTTGTTAGAGGTTACTATCTCCCAATTAGTTTGAGTATTTGCAGATGCAATTAGTAGTGCTATTAATAGAAATATTTTCTTATTTCTCATATTGAAAATTTAATTAGTGTAGATTTAATGCCTTTTGTTTTTTTAATTATTTTTATTCTTATGAAATTGAATCCGAATACTTATCAATGTAATTTTGATAGCTAATAATATTTTATTATTTATTTTTTTGGTTTTAATTCATGCNACTTGAAAGGNCTTTACTTGTTTGACCTCAATATTATAAAAGCATTTTATGAAGAAATTCCAAATCGAGTTTCTAATGCCAGAAAATTAATTGATCGCCCTTTAACTCTTACTGAAAAAATATTATATAGTCATTTAAATAAAAATCCATCTAGTCCATTTGACCGAGGAAAATCCTATGTAGAATTTCATCCAGACCGTGTAGCAATGCAGGATGCAACTGCTCAAATGGCACTTCTTCAATTTATGATGTCAGGTAAAAATAAAGTATCTGTTCCATCTACAGTNCATTGTGATCATTTNATTCAAGCAAAAATTGATGCAAAAGCAGATTTAACNCTAGCTCAAGATATCAATAATGAAGTTTATGATTTTCTCGAATCTGTTTCTAATAAATATGGGATTGGATTTTGGAAGCCTGGCGCAGGAATAATTCATCAAGTTATCTTAGAAAATTATGCTTTTCCTGGAGGAATGATGATTGGNACAGATAGTCATACAGTTAATGCTGGAGGCTTAGGAATGGTTGCAGTAGGTGTGGGAGGAGCAGATGCAGTAGATGTAATGGCTGGCATGCCATGGGAATTGAAATTTCCTAAATTAATCGGTGTCAAGCTAATTGGAGAGATGAAAGGGTGGACTTCAGCTAAAGATGTAATATTAAAAGTTGCAGGAATATTAACTGTTAAAGGAGGTACTGGAGCAATATTAGAATATTTTGGAGAAGGAGCTGACAAAATGTCCTGCACCGGGAAAGGCACAATTTGTAATATGGGTGCAGAAATAGGTGCGACCACATCCATATTTGCATATGATGATCATATGGCAAATTATCTTGGAGCTACAGGTCGACTAGAAGTAGCTGATTTGGCTAATAAAATTAAAGATTACTTGAAGGCAGATGATGAGGTATATAGTAATCCTGATGAATATTATGATGAAGTTATAACGATAGATCTATCTCAGCTAGAACCTCATTTGAATGGACCATTCACTCCCGATTTAGCTACACCAATTTCTCAAATGGCATCAGCTGCATCAAAAAATAATTGGCCAACAGATATAAAAGTGGGTTTAATTGGATCATGTACTAATTCATCATATGAAGATATTGCCCGTTCTGCTTCCATTGCAAANCAAGCTATAGATAAGGGNCTNAAAACCAAGGCTAANTTTACGATCACTCCCGGATCAGANCAGGTAAGATATACNATTGAAAGAGATGGTTTTATTAAGATNTTTGAGGCTCTTGGTGCAAGTGTATTTGCAAATGCGTGTGGTCCATGTATTGGGCAATGGTCTAGAGNTGGTGCTGAAAAAGAAGAAAAAAACACGATTGTACACTCATTTAATCGGAATTTTGCAAAACGAGCTGATGGGAATCCAAATACTCATGCATTTGTTGGTTCTCCTGAATTAGTAACTGCGTTAGCAATTTCTGGAGATTTAAAATTTAACCCNCTAACCGATCATATAAATGATGAAAATGGAAACCCTATTAAGCTAGAACCTCCAGTTGGGGATGCTCTTCCAAAAAAGGGGTTTGAAATTAAAGATCTTGGNTATAAGGCCCCAGCGCAGGATGGGGATGAGATTGAAATTCAAATTGATCCTGACTCTGAACGTCTTCAATTNCTTGAACCATTTGATTCTTGGTATGAACAGAATTATAAAAANATGAAATTATTAATTAAAGCTAAAGGGAAATGTACTACTGACCATATATCGATGGCTGGGCCTTGGCTAAGATTTAGGGGACATTTGGATAATATTTCAAACAATATGCTTACAGGAGCTGTCAATTTTTTTAATGACAAAACTAATTTTATTAAGAATCAACTTAATGGTGATTATGGAGGAGTTCCAGAGACTCAAAGGGACTACAAATTGAATCAAGTTTCTACAATCATTATCGGTGATGAAAACTATGGTGAAGGCTCTTCAAGAGAGCATGCTGCTATGGAGCCAAGATTTTTAGGGGTTCGTGTTGTATTGGTACGATCATTCGCTCGAATTCATGAGACAAATTTGAAAAAACAGGGTATGTTAGCTATAACATTTTCAAATAAGAGTGATTATGACCTAATACTTGAGGATGATACCTTTGATTTTATTGATCTTAAAGAATTTTCTATGGGTAGGCCTTTAACACTTTCTCTAAATCATTTAGATGAATCTAAAGATACAATTATTTGTAATCATACNTACAATGAAATGCAAATCAAATGGTTTAAAGCTGGTTCTGCACTAAATCTTATCCGTCAGCAATTATAGAATTATTATGAAAGTTCTTATTTCCGATCCAATCACAGAAAGTGGTTTGAAAATTTTAAAAGAGTCTAATCTTGAAATAGTTCATTTGCCAGATGCTTCAATTGAAGAAAAATCATCAGCNTCTAAAGATGTCCATGGGTGGATCATAAGAAGTGGAACAGCTATTACAGATCAAATGATTAAAAGCTCTAAAAATCTACAAGTAATTGGTCGAGCAGGTGTTGGTGTTGACAATATTGATATTTCGGCAGCAACTCGAAAAGGTATTGTTGTAATGAATACACCAGATGTTAATACAATTTCTGCGGCTGAACATACTCTCGCAATGATTTTATCTTTATCAAGAAATATTGCAGTTGGTGATTCAGGATTAAAAGAAGGGAAGTGGAATCGTCACGAATTAATTGGCTCAGAATTAAGAAATAAAACTATTGGAATTGTTGGAATGGGAAAGATTGGTAGAGAGGTAATGACCAGATGTCGTTCCTTTAATATGAAAATATTAGGTTATGATCCATTTATGAGTCAGGAAATGTTTAATCAGGAAGAAATCAAAATTGTTGAGCTTGATGAATTAGTTTCCAAATCCGATATTATTTCTGTTCATGTTCCGTTAACTGATTCGACGAAGGATTTGTTTGATTATAAACGTCTTTCCTCAATGAAATCATCGGCNAGGATTATAAATGTAGCTCGTGGTGGAATAATTAATGAACCTGACCTGGCAAAAGCGTTATCANAGGGTATAATAGCTGGAGCTGCAATNGATGTTTTCACATCTGAGCCTTTAGACAAATCAAATCCTTTAGTCAATTCACCTAATGTAGTTTTAACTCCTCATCTNGGTGCATCTACTAAAGAAGCTAAAGAAGGAGTGAGTATAGCTATTTGTGANCAAGTATGTAANTATCTTATTAATGAAAAATTAAGTAATGCAGTTAATATGCCTATATCAGATATTGCAAAATTAAAAGAAATTCAAATTTATCTTGATATTTCTGAACTAATGGGAAAGTTGCAGGGNCAACTAAATCCAGGAGTTATAAAAAGAGTCCAAGTCGAATGTTCAGGTTTAATCGATGAATCAAAATCTGTTGCTTTGGCATTTATTAAAGGATTATTATCAAATCGAATTCCTGATCGCGTTAATTTTATTAATGCAGAATCTTTAGCAATTGACCTTGGCATTAGCATAGAGCATAGCTACACAAACGATAGTGGTTCTTATAATAATTTGATTCGAACTAGAGTTTCAACAAAAGATGATGCTACTCGAATTGCAGGAAGTATTTTTGGTGGTAATCGTCCTAGATTAGTAAATATTTTAGGATATGAAATGGATTTAAGTCCCTATGGTACAATGTTATTTACTAGAAANAAGGATGTNCCTGGAGTTATTGGTAAAGTCGGGACAATTTTAGGAAAAGCTAAAGTTAATATAGGNGGATATCTCCTTAGNAGAGATAANAACGATNATGAAGCTTTTTCTGTAGTAAGGGTTGATAGTTCTGTCAGNGATGAAGTTATATCAGAATTAAAAAAGCTGACTGAAATTATATCTGTGCAACAACTTCACTGTTAATGTATGAATAATATTAAATCTGCTAGATCAATAAAAATCGCTGGTGGAGGTATTGCAGGTTTATCTGCAGCAATAAAATTAAAATTGAATGGATTCGAACCTATTGTTTATGAGAAAGAAGATAAGATTGGNTTAGGAAGGCATGATGACTTTGAAGGGCTTGAAAATTGGATTTTTTCAAATGAAATGAGTCTTTTTTTTAAGAAAATCGGGTTTGATTTTAATAAAATAGATTCATATCCAATATCTCGATTCACAATTCATACTATATCAAAAAACCCCTTTACAATTTTTCAAAATAAACCATTTTTTTATATGATTAAAAGAGGTAGTGGTTATAATAGTTTGGATACCCAGCTGTTTAATCAATGTATAGAAAAGGGTATAAAGTTNAATTTTGGTCAAATGGCACCAAATGATTGTGAAATAATTGCNACAGGAACATCTAAAGCAGCAGCATATGTTAGAGGTATAAATTTTAAAACAAAATTAAAAGATCAAGTTCATCTTTTATTAGGAAACAAATTTGCTGCTAAAGGTTACGCGTATTTAATAATTATTAATGGTAGAGGAACTTTGGCTTCAGCATATAAAAAAACAAAGAATTCTCAAATAAGCCCAATAAATAATTGCATTAAATATTTTAACTCTATAGGAATGAAAATCCCTAAAGGAAAAGCATTTGCGAGTCGTGGAAGTTTCTCGTTACCATTCGGTAAACTAAAGCCACCTTATAAAGTAGGTGAAGCTGGTGGATATCAAGATTATTTATTTGGCTTTGGAATACGGATGTCAATGTTATCTGGANCAGCTGCAGCTTTATCTATTATTGGAAAAAATATAAAAGCAAAAAAANTAATTAGTTCATTAAATCAAAAACTTAGATTATCATTTATAAATCGTATTTTATATGAAAGATTAAATGATTCGCAAATGGAGATTATTGCCCAAAGACTTGCTATGTCCAATAATCCTCTTGAAATTTTATCGAAAGTTTATGGATGGAATATTAAAAATTATATTAGATGGATTACCTGGAAAAATAAGTATGAAGTACGTATTTCTTAGAAGNATTCAGATATTAGCTATGTTAATATTGTTATCTGGCTTAATATGGGGAATTAAAGANAAAAATGTAATGTTAGAGATNAATGCATTGATTATAAGTTCCTGTTTTTTTTATTTAGCAAATATCTTGTTGAAAAAAAAATAATTGTTGAAATTCTAGTAAGAATATAAAGAGCTAATAGATGTCAAAACTCTGGAATGATTTAAAACACAATATGAAAGAATGGAGCACTGCTGCAGTTGAAAAAGCTGAAGAAGTTAGTAAAGTTGCTGTTGCAAAAACTGAAGAATTAACAAAAATCAGTAAGATTAAATTAGAAGTACACCAACTTCAAAGAGACATGCGTAAATCAAGNGAAGATCTAGGGAAGTTGGTTTACAATCATGCTAAAAATGCAAATATGGTAAATTTTACAGGGAATTCTGAGTTTTTCTCTTATATTGAAAAGATTGATTCTTTAAAAGAATCAATCTCAACAAAAAAGAATGAGATCAAAAAAATAAATACGAAATATAATCTTGAAGATAAAGATAATCTTGCGGGCAAAGATAATTTTGAAGATGAACCCGTAACAAATAATAAAGATACTTTTGAAGTTAGTGACAATGAGAAGAAATGATTTTGTTTATAAGTTATACCCTATTGTAGCTTATTATGAGCGATTTGTAAGTTCTTGGCCTTACAATTAAACTAAAATGTTTAATAATAAATCAAATACAAATAAATACCACAATTTTATAATTGTTTCCGAAAAAGATACTGGACTCAAGCAGTTTCAGTTTTCACGTCAGAAACTTCTCATAGTTTCAACTTTTGCAGTAATTATAATTTCTTTAGCTTTATTTTTTAGTGTTGATGTACTTACAAATGTTCTTTATAAAAATAAAATGAATAACCTTAAAGCAAATTATGATCATTTATCAAAAACCTTATTAAGCTTGCAGGGTCAGTTAGATAATGTTTCAGTCCAAATGGGCTCGATTGAAAATAAAGATCAGGCAATTAGAACATATGCTGGTTTACCAGAAATAGATAAAGATATTCGTGAGTTAGGGGTTGGTGGAACAAATATTGAAAATAGAAAAATTAATTTGGATAATATTCCTTCAGATATAACTACTAGAATTTCAGAAATTGAAATGAATGTTGATGCAATGACAAGAAAAGTCAANCTTGAATTAAATAGTTACAATAATTTATATGAAATGGTAAAAGAGCATTCCGATAATTTAAAAGTTATCCCTTCTATTCCACCTGTTCAAAAGGGATACGTACATTCTGGATTTGGTTATCGCAAGGATCCGTTTGATGGTAAAGTACGTTTCCATTATGGCTTAGACTTTGCTGTTAATACAGGAACTAAAATTTATGCTCCTGCAGATGGAAAGATTAAATTTGCNGGTCGTCAAGGAGGNTTTGGTAANGTTTTAAAGATTGATCATGGTAATGGTAACAGGACNTTATTTGCTCATTTATCAAAATTTAAAGTAAAACAAGGANCNCAAGTAAAAAGAGGAGACCTTGTGGCAATTAGTGGAAATACTGGTCGATCTGCAGGCCCTCATCTACATTATGAAGTGCATAAGTACGGTACGCCTCAAAATCCTTTAGATTATTTTTTCTCTGGCTACTTGAAGTAAGCCTTTTTCCTCNAATCCACTCTCACTAATTTGTATATTAACTCAATGAAAAAATCATATTTNATNGAAACATATGGTTGCCAGATGAATGTAGCTGATTCGGAATTAATTTCTGGGTTGCTTTCAAATAATGGATATGAGAAAACAAAAAATATTTTTCAAGCTGATATTATATTTGTTAATACATGTGCAATTAGAGAGCATGCAGAAGATAAAGTACACTCAAGACTTGGGTTATATAATAAAATAAAAGAAAAGAAGCCTGATACAATTATTGGTGTCTTAGGCTGCATGGCACAAAATTTGAAAGATGATATTTTGGAGTCAAAGCCTTTCGTCGATATTGTCCTAGGCCCCGATTCATATCGAAATCTTTTGAATATGATAAATTCAAGAGACAAGGAAAAATCTCAATTGATGGATACAAAATTATCTAAGTATGAAGTATACGAAAATATTTTTCCTAGAAGGAATAATGGTGTCAATGCATGGATTTCTATTATGCGTGGTTGTGATAAATTCTGTACATTTTGCGTTGTGCCCTATACACGAGGTCGCGAGAGATCAAGAAGTATCGAATCTATAGTTAATGAAGCAAAACAAGCTGTAATTGATGGTTTTTCAGAAATTACACTACTTGGGCAAAATGTGAATTCATACAATCATGCTAAAGGTGGCTTTGAAAAATTATTAGATTCAGTTGCAAAAGTTAATGGGGTAAAACGTATTAGATATACATCTCCGCATCCTCAGGATATGTCTCAAAAAGTTCTCGATATAATGTCTAAGCATGAAAATATATGCAATTATATACATTTACCATTACAGGCAGGAAATAATAATGTTTTAAAAAGAATGAATAGAACATATACAAAGGAAGATTTTATAGATTTGGTTGATAAAATTCGTAAATCCTTACCAAAAGTAGGGATTTCGACAGACATAATTGTAGGTTTCCCTGGAGAAACTGAAATTGAATTTCAGGAAACCTTGGATGTCATGAAAAAAGTTAAGTTCGATTCAGCATATACATTTAAGTATTCGTCACGCCCAGGTACTAAAGCAGCTGAATTCGATGATCATCTAGAAGAATCTGAAAAACAAGATAGATTAGAAAAAGTTATTGATTTACAAAGAAAACATACTTTATTCCAAAATAAAAAGTATATTGAAAATATTGAAATGGTTTTAGTGGAAAAAGAGAGTAAGAAGTCAATAAAGCACTGGGCAGGAAGAACGGATTCAAATAAATGGGTTATTTTTGATAAATCTAATACGAATATAGGAGATATTGTCCCTGTTACAATTAGTAGTGTAAGGGGCATTACCCTACAAGGGGAAATAGTTAATATTCGAGAAATGGAGGCAGCTTAATGAAGTTAGTAAAAATTTTTGGTGGACTAGTGATTATGATTACAGTTCTATTCTTTTTAATGCAAAATACAAGTTTAGTTGATGTTAACCTTATTTTTGCAAAATTCCCTGATATACCAGTTGCAGTAGTTATGCTTGGATCTCTTGCAGTTGGGATTATAATTGGATATGGTTCTGCTATTACAAATATTTTATCTAGTAAGACTGAATTACGTTCATTAAAAAATAAAAACCGCCATTTATCGGATGAATTAAATGATTTGCGTAACGTAGCGATTGACGAAGAGATTTCTAATCCTGAAGATGGAGACGAATAATATTGATTTATATTATTGGAAGTGTCATTGCGCTAATCGGTACAGTGGTACTTATTTATTATTTTAAGCCGCAAAAGAAAGAGCGAATAGAATCAATTTATACTAAGGCACTTAATGCAATGATTCGCGGTGATAGTCGGACGGCACTGACTCATCTAAGAGACGTAGTAAAGCAGGATACTGATCATATAAATGCATATCTTCAAATGGGAAATATCTTACGTTCTGAAGATAATCCTGGTGCAGCAAAAAAAATACATCAATCACTTATGGTTAGACCAAACCTTAGTAAACAAATACGGTTAGATATTCATATGGCTCTTGCATTAGATTTTGAATTAATTGGTGATTTGCTTAAAGCTCAAAATGAAGCAGAGCTAGTATTAAAAATTGATAAAAAAAATCTTTGGGCTAATGAGTTTTTATTATCAATATTTGAAAAACAAAAAAATTGGGATAAAGCGACAATGATTTCAAAAACTGTTCAGCGTCTTAAAGATTATAAAGACCCTGATCAAATTGCAAAATTTTTAGTTTTTCAAGGAATGAATAAATTAGAAAAAGGTTTAGAGAATGAAGCACTATCAATATTTAATAAAGCTGTAAAAACAGCTCCAAAATATGGATTATCATATTTAAGGCTTGGAGATTATTTTTCTGATAAGAGAGATTTAACAAAAGCCATTGAAAATTGGGAAAAGTTTGCTATCTATAATCCTACAAAAAGTTATAAAGTTTATTCAAAGATTGAATCGGCGCTTTTTGACTTAGGTAGGTTTAGTGAAGTTGAGAAATTTTATGAAAGAATATTAGAAAATGATCCTTTGAATCTTACAGCGCTTGCAAAACTAGCAAATGTTTTAGAGGAAAAAGGAGACCATAGAGATGCCTTAAATCTTGTCGATGAAGCATTATCAAAAAATGATTTATCGGTTCATGCTCATTTAATGAAATTAAAGTTATCATTACAGGTATCTAAGCCTCATGAATTGTCAAATTATATTGATAGAATTATTCAGCTTTTAACAGCAAATAAATAATAATGTTTTTTCATTTGATAATAATATTTTTTACTTTTTTTTCTTTAAATCTTACAGCGCAGAATATTGATTTTTATTTAGCACTTCTAGAAGAAGGGAAGATAGATGAGGTTAAAAATAATCTTTCGGATTTATTTCAGCGTTATCCTGATAATGCAGGTATTTATTTTCTAGATGCTATTACAACTGAAAATGGAGATACTTCAGTATCAAAATATGAAAGCATAATCAGTAATTTCCCAGATTCAGAATATTCTTCTTTGTCTTTAATGAAAATTGGCGAATACCTTTTTGCAAGAGGATTGTATTCTCAAGCGAGTTCTAGGTTTAAAAATGCAATCATTAAATATCCCGAAGGATTTCATCATCAACGTGCATTAGATCTTATGGTAAATTCATATTTTGCTACTGGACTTAAAGATTCTGCAAAATTTTCTTTGATTACCATAAAAAATTTCTATCCTAGTCTTGATTATGATAAATATGGTATTAGTGGATTAGATGATAATAGAGAAGCAAAGTTGGTTCGTTTAGATCCAAGTAGAATAAGTGAAAGAATTAAATCGATAAAATTAAAAAAACGTAAAACCGCTTCATTGCCGAAGCCAATAAGTAAACCTTGGGTAATTCAAGTTGGTGCATTTGGTAAATATTTGAATGCGACAAGATTAAAAAAACAACTTCAAGGCAATGGATTTGCAGCTGAAGTGCAAACTGTAAATTCAAATGGTAAAAGACTTCATGCAGTAAGGATTGTAAGATATGAAAAAAGGAATCAGGCTGAAAATGTTGGCAAAAA
>PASX01000022.1 GCA_002713455.1 Fidelibacterota bacterium | reverse complement strand
ATTAGGGAAGTTATGGATTGGCTATGAATATCTTTATTTGGTTGGGCTAGTTTTGGTTGTATCAGTTATGGGGTCAGCATCCGGTGAAATTTTCAGTGAAATGTTTCAAGTAAAAGAAATTATTGGTGTAGTTATTATGATGCTTTTAGTTGGATTGATTGTTTTTTATGGTACAAGTTTAATCGAAAAGCTGTTATCTATATGGTCAATAATTCTTTATGCTGCATTTATAATAATGTTTATCGCAGTATTTAATATGTTCAGCACAGAAATCTCATCGTCTTTTTCTTTGCAGCCAAAGGGAAATAGTTGGGCAATAGGTGGAATCAAATATGCGGCATATAATATTGGATTAGCGCCAGCAATCTTATTTTGTGTTCGTCATCTTGAAACTCGAAAGGAAGCAATCCTATCTGGTATATTTGCAGGAATAATTGGTATGGTTCCAGCGTTGATAATGTTTTTGGCTATGTTAAGCCAGTATCCATTAATAATCTCTGAGAGTGTACCAGTAAATCTTATTTTAGATAAAATTGGTTGGAATTATTTTAAAATTATTTTCCAAATTGTCTTATTTGGTACCTTTATTGAAACTGGAGTAAGTTTGATACACGGATTTAATGAGAGAATCCTTTCAGTAAACCAAAACTTAAAGGATCATTGGAGAGCCTTAATAGGAGTNGCTCTATTAATTGGTTCCATTTTTATTGCAAATGCTGTTGGTCTGATTGGTCTGATTGCAAAGGGTTATGGAGTTATAACATGGGGCTATTGGATTATTTTTGTTATTCCAATTCTAACAATAGGTGTAAAAAGAATTTTTAAAGATGGACAATTTAATTAATCAATTNAAAACATTTGCTGTCGAAGATTTTCCAATTGGAAAAGTTTCTGAATATTTAAATAATTATTCTATATCTAATGAAAATTTTAATGATTATATACACTTTAAAGATGAAAAGTATTGTAGAAATCTAATCNATAAAGAAGCTGACTTTGAAATTATGTTGGTTTGTTGGAAAGCNGGACAGGTTGCTCCAATTCATGGGCATGAAGGTGAGAAATGCTGGATGCGTGTTGAATCAGGTGCTTTACAGATTTCAAATTACACTTTAGAATCAATNGACCCTCTTTTGTTAAATATGGCTGATCAAATTAAAGGGGAAACTGGCCATTTAGATGGACCAGCAGAAATTCATTCAGTGGAAAATGTNTACTCTGAGGATGCGGTAAGTCTACACGTTTATGCAAAACCATTTTCAAAATGTGATATTTATTGTTTAGATACTGGTACGGTAGAACGAGTTAAGCTTGTTTATGATTCGATTGATAAACAACTATGTTAATTTATTAGTATTCTTTTTTTCATATCTCCTNTAAANAAATAAAATTAAAATTCCAGCAAGATTTGGGAACCAAATTTCTGGTCTTGACCACGGAATNCCATCAAACGAAAAATCAGTGATTGGCCAAAGTAATTTTGTAGGAAAGAATGCTTTACTGTGGAACGGAAAATCAAGTAGAATGTGGAANGGCCAAGCCCACATTGCAAATGCAATATTCTTATTAAATCTTCTAACTATTGCGATACAAATAAATGCACTTACAAAGCTATGTGATATATCATAATTGATGAACACCCACCATGGAATGGAATTTAGTGGTGGGGGTCCGCCCCCAATTACATGCGTATAATCACCAGAAATCAATCTATAAATTATTAGGATACCAAAAGAAAAAAGATCAGGCATTGCGCCAAAAAAGAATGCAGGCCACGCGAGTCCTCTATATCCAAACAATCCTCTTCCCCATAGTGCATGACTTAAAGTATCCACTATGAAAGTTCAGAAATATTTTCATATAGTTTTAAAGATTCCGGATTAGATAATGCATCTCTGTTCTCAACATCATTCCCTTCAATAATTCTTTTAACTGCTATTTCAACTTTCTTACCATTAATTGTATAAGGAATATCTTTTGTTTCTAACGTAATGCTTGGTACATGTCGTGGAGAGCAATTAGTTCGAATTGCCATATTAATTTTTTTGATGAGATCAGTATTAATTGAACCAGGATTAATTAATTTTATAAATAGAACAACCCTTTCGTCTCCACCTTGTGCTTGTCCAATA
This sequence comes from Fidelibacterota bacterium, assembly GCA_002713455.1. Classification (GTDB taxonomy): domain Bacteria; phylum Fidelibacterota; class Marinisomatia; order Marinisomatales; family TCS55. The sequence goes on along the minus strand of PASX01000022.1, from coordinate 12,045 downwards.
ACAAGGCTGTCNTCTATTTCATCAAAACTTTCAACTATACGATAAATTTCTGCAGTACCGATTCTTACACCACCAGGGTTTAAGGTAGCATCACTTCGTCCAAAAATTTGAACGCCACCATGTTTATTGATTAGTATAAAATCACCATGATTCCAAATTCCAGGAAATTTTTTAAAATAAGCATTATTATATTTTTCATTATCTTGGTCATTCCAAAAATAAATAGGCATAGATGGGAATGGTTTTGTACATACTAATTCGCCTTTATGATTTAGTAATGATTTTCCATCGCTATCAAAAGATTTAACANCCATACCTAAACCTCTGCATTGGATTTCCCCTCTATAAACAGGTAGGATTGGGTTNCCTCCTGCAAAACAAGATATGATATCTGTACCTCCTGAGATTGATGATAGTTGAACATCGNNTTTTATTTTTTTATAAACATAATCATAACTTTCTTCTATTAAAGGTGATCCTGTTGATAATATTATTTTCATTGATTTCAAAGAATGGGAAGATATTGGTGCTAGATTTTCCTGCTTACATGCATCAATAAATTTTGCNCTTGTACCAAAATGAGTAATTTTAAATTCATCAACCATATCCCACATTNCATTTGGATCTGGATAAAATGGATTACCATCGTAAAGAACAATAGTAGCTCCAATTGCTAGATTACTTATTAACCAATTCCACATCATCCAACCACAAGTAGTAAAATAAAAAATAGTATCATCAATTGTTATATTGGTATGAAGTCTTAATTCTTTTAAATGTTGAATTAGCGTACCACCTGCGCCATGAACTATTGACTTAGGAAGCCCTGTAGTACCACTTGAATACATGATATAAAGAGGATGATCAAATGGAAGTTGGTCAAAAACTAATGGAGATGAATTCCCAGAAATAAAATCATNCCAAGTAATTCCTTTATATACTTTAGATATTTCGAAATTATTATTTGAATAAGGAATAACAACGACTTTTTCTAATGATGGCAGCTCCTTAACAATCGCATTTATTTTTTTTATTAGATTATATTGTTTACCATTATAATAGTAACCATTNGTTACAAATAGTACTTTCGGTTTTATTTGTTGAAAACGATCTAGAACTCCTTTTATTCCAAAATCAGGAGATGATGAGGACCATATCCCACCGATTGAAGAAGTTGCCAACATCGAAATTACTGTTTCAGGAATATTTGGCATGAAACCTGCAATACGATCTCCTGATTTAATTCCAATACATCGAAGTGCGGATGAAACTTTTTCAACTAAATCATAAAGTTCTCTATATGATATATNTTTAACCAAATTATTTTCATTTTTAAATAGTATGGCAGATTTATCTGATCGTATTCTCAAAAGATTTTCTGCATAATTCATTTTTGTATCTGGNAACCACTTTGCACCAGGCATTTTCTTTTCATCATCTATGATTGCAGAAAAATTGGTTGAGTGCTCTATTGACATAAATCCCCAGATTGCTTTCCAAAAATCTGAAATATTATTTATTGACCATTTATATAGGTCCATATAATCTTTAAGATTTATATCGTAACGAGAATTCACTTGAAGACGAAACGCCTCCATTTGAGAATTTTTTATTTGNTCTTTATTTGGTTTCCAAAGAATNGGATTCATTATTTTAATACCATAACAAAAAAGGCCCCACGTAGTTACGAGGGGCCTTTGATTGTTTTATCAAATTAGATTTTTATTTTTCAACGTTTAATTCTGAAGGAATAATCATTACCGCTGGTACAGCTGCTTCGCTAACCATATTATTGAATCTGTATAAATCATCTGTNAAAACCTTATTCAATTTTTTGTAATGAACTTGAGCTTGAGAAACAAGATCTTCAAGAACATCATATGATTGAGCTGTGGGCCTTGCATCGATGCTTGAAACTACACCGACTAATGCTGCGATTTTATTATCCAATTTAATTGGGTAGTTTAATGGATCTTGTCTTGATTCAGACTTAACTTGAATTAATTCTTCTTCAATTGTTGATAGGGATTTTACTAGTTCTTTTCCTGCTTTTGTAACTCTATCGTTCTTAAAGCCAGATTCTTTCATTAAGCTAGTAAGTGTACCAATTTGATCTTTTATACTTCTAATAGTTAGAATTTTCTCATTTATTTCAGTTGTTCGATTTCTAATATCCATTAGTAGGTCAAATTGATCCTGAAAATCAGATTGAGTTGTATTGACNCTAGGATCTTTAAGAATATTAAATGTGTGAGTTTGACTTTTTCCACCAATAGTCATTTTGACTTTATATTCTCCAGGTACCGCCTTAGGACCAATATGTCTTCCTCCCCACATAACTGCATTAGGAACTTTCTTTGCATCTGGATATCTCATATTCCATACAAATCGATTCATTCCTTTTTTTGTTTCAGCAACCGGTGATGGATTTTTCATATCTCTTTTATTGGTGAATGTTTTAATTACATCACCGCCCGATTCCATAAATTCTAATTTAAAATCACTATCTTTATCTAGCTCTTCATTTAGGTAATAGAATGTCATAATTCCATTAGGTGGATTGGCACCCCAAGTTGGACTTGGTCCACCCCAACCACCACCAGCATTTAACCGGTATGTATCTCTTGGCTTATATAGATGTAATTTTGCACCTGCAACTTTATTATTTAGTTGATGTAGCGGTGTTAAGTCATCCAGTATCCAGAATGAACGCCCCTGAGTTGCAACAACAAGATCATTTTCTTTAACCACTAGATCAGTTATTGGAACAATAGGAAGATTTAATTGAAATGATTGCCAATCTCTACCATCATTAAATGATATATACATACCTGTTTCAGTACCTGCATATAATAGGCCTTTTTTCCTGGGATCCTCTCTCACAACTCTAGTGAATGCATCATTGGGGATTCCCTTTGAAATTAATTTCCAAGACTTACCATAATTATTAGTTTTATATAGATAAGGCTTAAAATCATCTGACTTATATCGCGTTACCGCCATGTATGCTGTTGCGGGATCATGGGCTGATTGATCAATACTATTTACCATACCCCATTTTGGCATATTATTTGGAGTGATGTCTGTCCATGACTCTCCACCATTTTTTGTAATGTGAACTCGACCATCATCTGTCCCAATCCAAATTACTCCTTTTTCTTTTGTAGAAGGGGTAATAACAAAAATAGTGCAATAGTATTCCACCCCTGTATCATCCTTAGTAATTGGACCACCAGATTCATCTTGCATTGATACTGTATTAGTGGATAGGTCAGGACTAATTAATTCCCAAGATTCACCCTCATCAGTAGATTTATGAAGATGCTGAGATCCAACATAAAGAGTTTTTGAATCAAATGGATCAAACTCAATTGGGAAATTCCACTGAAAACGGTATTTCATATCTTTAACACCATGTCCCATTGGATTATCAGGATAAACAGTAATGTTTCTTCTTAGCCCAGTTGCATGATCATAACGAGTTAAAAACCCACTATAAGACCCAGCATAAACTATATTAGGATTTTCAGGGTGAGGTGCCACATGNGCACTTTCGCCACCACCTACAGCGTAGTAGTCACGCTCAGTAATTCCACCGCCCATAGTTCGCGATGCCACTGATACAGTACTATTATCTTGCTGACCTGCATATACTCGATATGGAAATTGATTATCAACATCTGCTCGATAGAATTGAGCCGTTGGTTGATTATGGTATGTACTCCAAGTAGCACCAGCATCAAATGAGACTTGGCCTCCTCCATCATCAGCTATAATTAAGTGCTGAGAGTCCATCGGATCNATCCAAAGGTCATGGTGATCACCATGAGGAGTNCGAATTGAGTTAAAAGTTTTTCCACCATCCTTAGAACGCCAGAATTGAACATTTAAAACATATAAAACATCTTCATTTTCCGTATCTGCATATAAACGAGTATAGTACCAAGCTCTTTGTCTAAGATTATTGTCTGAGCTTGTTTTCTTCCATGTTTCGCCTCCATCATCTGANCGAAATAAACCACCTTTTTTACTTTCAATTAAGGCCCATACTCGATCAGAATTTAGTGGAGATACGGTGACTCCAATTATTCCAACCATTCCTTCTGGTAAACCCTTATTTTTTGTAATATCCTTCCAGGTATCACCACCGTCTGTTGATTTCCATAAACCTGATCCTTCACCTCCACTTTCGAGACTATATGGTGTTCGTTTTACTCTCCAAGTNGATGCATAAATAATTCGAGGATTNTTAGGGTCTAATAANAGATCNCAGGCTCCCACTTCGTCATTAATAAACAGAATTTTTTCCCAGGTATCACCACCATTTTTACTACGATAAACACCTCNTTCATCATTTGGTCCAAATAAATGGCCTAATGCTGCAACGTAAACAAGATCTGGATTTTTTGGATGAACACGAATACGTGGTATACGTCGTGAATCTTTGAGTCCCTTAAACTTCCAAGTTTTACCAGCATCTGTTGATTTCCATACTCCATCNCCATGTGAAACATTACCTCTAACAGTTACTTCTCCACCGCCAACATAGATTACATTTGGATCCCATTCACTTACTGTAACAGCACCAATAGATCCACCAAAATATCCATCCGATATGTTGTTCCAAGTTTGCCCACCATTATTTGTCTTCCATACGCCCCCGCCAGTTGCACCAAAATAAGCTAAAAATTTGTTTCCAGGTACACCTGTCGATGCAGCTGAACGTCCACCACGAAATGGACCAATATTCCTATACTCCATTGCATTAAATAATTCTTCTTTGAATTGCTCTGCGGCTCCAAGAAAAGTGAATCCGATAAAACTATATATTACAGCTCTACTTAATGTTTTATTCATTTTTATCTAACCTCCATATTAGAAAATATATTTTTTTCAGTACTGATTGTAGGTCGGATTAATCATTTTCTGCAAGAGATTAAAATAAATCATCTTAATTTTATAACTTTACTATTAAAATAATATGATAAACTTATTACAATGAAAATTGCTTTTTTAACTGCAGGAGGAATTGCACCTTGTTTATCAGCATCAATTGGTGCTTTAATTCAAGCGTACAATGAACTTGATGGGGATGCAGAATTAATTGGTTATATGAATGGATATAGAGGATTATTAGTTGGAGATAAAATTAATATTCCATCTTCGGTAAAAAATAAGACAGATATATTATTTCAATTTGGAGGAAGTCCAATTGGAAATAGCCGGATTAAACTAACTAACGTAGATGATTGCGTAAAACGTGGATATATAGATGCTGGCCAGGATCCTCTTAAGGTTGCCGCAGATCAATTAGTAAATGATGAGGTTGATATTTTGCATACAATTGGAGGTGATGATACCAATACAATGGCAGCTCAACTTTCTCTTTATTTGAAAAATAATAATTATGATCTAACTGTAGTAGGTCTTCCTAAAACAGTGGATAACGATGTTTATCCAATTACACAAACACTTGGGGCTTGGACCGCCGCAGAGCAGGGTGCGATTTTTTTTGAAAATATTTCAAATGAGAACACAACTAGTCATAGGCAATTAATTATTCATGAAGTCATGGGAAGAAATTGTGGATGGTTAACTGCTTATACTGCGAAAGAGTATCGAGAGAGATTAAAGAAAAGAACTTTTTTACCCGAATTACTTATTGATCAGCAGAGATGGGATATTGATGCGATATATATACCGGAAAAAGATTTTGATTTTGATTTAGAATGTGAACGTTTAAAAGTAGTGATGGATGAAAAGGATTCTATAAATATTTTTTTAAGTGAAGGAGCTGGTACAAAAACAATTATTAATGAATTGCAAGCATCTGGAGAATCAATCACATTGGATGCTTTTGGACATGTAGCGCTTGATGAACTAAATCCAGGTCAGTGGTTTGCAAAGAAATTTTCGGAAAAACTAGATGCAGAAAAAACATTGGTTCAAAAAAGTGGTTATTTTGCAAGAAGCGCTGCTCCGAACTCACGTGATATAGATTTAATTACAAATTCTAGCAAGTTAGCAGCAGATTTTGCATTTAAAGGAGAAAGTGGTGTTCTTGGTATGGATGAGAATGCAGAAGGTCAACTCAAGCTGATTGACTTCGAAAGAATCAAAGGTGGTAAACCTTTTGATATAGAACAAAACTGGTTTAATGATTTGCTTGATGACATCGGTCAGCCAAAATAAAGAATAAAGGATTATGATAATGGATTTGAAAAAATTAGAAGAAGTTGCTGAAGCAATGGTCTTACCTGGCAAAGGTATTCTTGCGGCAGATGAAAGCACTGGAACTATTAGCAGTAGATTATCTCAAATTAATACTGAAAGTTCTTTTGAAACTCGAAATGCATATCGTGACCTATTATTTAGTGCTGAAGGAATTGAAGAATACATTAGCGGCGTAATTATGTATGATGAAACTTTTAGGCAAAGTTCAATTGCAGATGGGAAACCATATCCAGAATATTTAATGGATAAAGGTATTTTACCGGGGATCAAAGTGGATACAGGTGCCCATGACTTATCTGGAAGTGAGGGAGAAAAAATAACTCAAGGACTTGATGGTCTAGATGATAGATTAAAAGAATATAGAAAAATGGGTGCAAGGTTTGCAAAGTGGCGAGCTGTTATAAATATTACAGAGGATAATCCTAGTGGATATTGCATTAGTACTAATGCGCATGCATTGGCAAGATATGCTGGCTTATGTCAAGCGAATGATATAGTTCCTATTGTAGAGCCTGAAATTTTAATGGATGGTAGTCATGATATTGATGATAGTTTTGTCGTAACAGAAGAAGTTCTTCATACTGTATTTTTTGAGTTGTATTCGCAGGGTGTTCAGTATGAACAAATGATATTAAAACCTAATATGGTACTCTCAGGATATGATGCGAATGATCGTGCTAGCGTTGATGAAGTTGCAGACGCAACTTTACAATGTTTCGCAAGAACAGTACCTGCTGCTGTTCCTGGGATTGCATTTCTTTCTGGCGGTCAAAGTGATGAGGATGCCACTTCGCATCTAAACAGAATGAATCAAATCCTAGATGAAAATAAACCATGGAATTTATCTTTTTCATATGGTCGTGCTTTGCAACAACCTGCTATAAAAACTTGGCTTGGAAAAAGTGAAAATGTTACTGCTGCGCAAGATGCTTTAATAAATAGAGCAAAATTGAATAGTTTAGCTACAGTTGGAAAATATTCTANAGATATGGAAAAATAATAATTTCTATAACGTTATTTTAAATACCAGACTATATGTAGGGACCCATTTATTATCTTCAAAATCGGTAACATACTTATAATATATACTTGGTACCCCATATNGATTTTCTTGTAGATCAATTCCAACCATTAGCCAATTTTTATTATACGACTTTTTTTCAAAATCATAAAAAAATTCATTACCGATATATGGCTTGATACTTTTAAATCTAATATTTGATTTTGCTGTGATTCTAAAACGATTTCTCATAGAATTATCTCTACCATCTCGAATCCTTAGCTCTTGTCTTGATTTAATTGACCATTTGATTTTATCAGAATTAATAGTTTTTTGAATCTGGGCATGAGGTCGCTTTTCTAAGGCCCATTCATTCTCATTTTTTCTATAAACATTTCGATATTGAACACTAGTTAACCATGTTTTTCCAATGGGAAATCTTAAACCAAAATCAAAATGGCGATGATGTAATCCTTCCTCGTTAGTTCTAAAATCAATTTCACTAGAAATATTTAATCCAAAGGGGCTTTTCCTAATAACAAGTTTTTGTGAATGATTAATGCCTTGACTGAATAGCGGAAGGGCACTTAGGATAATGATGATATACTTTTTTCTCATTATTTTGTTTTAATTAATAAAAATGTTGATCCAAAATTTTCATTATCTGTCATCAATATTAAATCTGAATCGTGAAAAAGCATTGCTTCAACTTTTTGATGTTTAAATATCATAACAGGTTTTTGAAGATCAGGATGGATGAGCTCAAATTTTCCAGCGGGATTAATTTTTCCAATATCATACAATGCAGTAGAGAATGGTCCATTATTCCCAGGGTCCGATGTAGCTGATGTCCAGATATCTCCATTCTGATTTATTGAAAGATCCGCAATATTTCTTTTATTTTTCATGGGTTCTTTTAAATCCAAAGTATATGAATTCATATCATAGAATCTCATTTTTTTATGATTAAAAAATACTGTTATTAATTTTGATTTTCTTGTATCAGAACCTCGGTCCCCATATATAAAAACTAATCCTTGGCTAGAATCATAAATTGTTAGTCCCTCTAAATTCATATTCCATCTAAGTCCTGGTAGTGTAAAAGTATTTAATACATCTATACGATAATCTATTGGATCAATATACACCTCATAACATTTTCCAGTACTTTCCATTAGAATAAAACGATTTTCATAATTTGGTAATTCTTCTACAGCTTCTAGATCAAAAGGCAAAAGAGGCTCAGGCCAAACTAATCTGGAAATTTTTAATTTTTCATCTACAAAGCTTACGCGGGCTTGATTTTTCTTTTTATTATCATGTACTACAATATATCCATCATTAAATGGTGCGACACCACTAATAGAATATTCTCTTGTATCATGAATTTGAGACCAGTTATATCCCTGCCCAAGTAAAACTAGCGGTGTAATTAATATTATTAATTTATTCATTATTCCAGAATTTGAAAGGATTCTCAGATAAGTATGCATTAAAATATTTTTGATCACCAGTTACCTCTTTTTTAATCCACTCTGGCAAGCTAAATAATTCGTTTTCTGATTCTAATTCAATTTCAGCAAGCCAAAGACCTTTATTTTCTTTATGAAATTCATCTACTTCCCAAAGTTTTTTATCTATCGTTATTTTGTAACGTGTCTTATAAATAATTTTATCATTAAATAGTTCTACAAGAGATTTTGCATCTTCTAGCGGAACTTCATATTCAAATTCATTTCGAGTCATACCTTTTTCGCTTGTTTTTATTGTCAGTAGTGCAATACTACCCTTTATTCTAATTCGAACAATTCCTTGATCATTTATAGCTATATAAGCTTGAATATATTCTTCACCAATAATATTTTTAGGAAGAAGATCTTGGTCAACGAGAAATTTTCTTTCTATTTCTTTAGCCATTTGTTCTATTTGTTCCATAAATGATGATTGATGTTAATATACCTGGATAAAATGGTTCAAGTCCAAGCGGATAATTCCCGTGTAACTCTCCAATAATGATCCAGACAAATCCAATTATTATTGGAAAAATCATCATAGGTAATATTGAAATTTTCTTTTTTGAAAAAGATATAAGAAATGGCAGAATTAATCCTGGAACTAAAATAGATCCTAGTATATACCAAAGTTTAACGATTGATGGAATAATAAAGGCTAGACTAAGTGCAATAAAAGCTGTTACTATTAATCCTTCACGGATGAAATTTGTAGAAGCGATATCCCATTCTTTATCACTTTTTCCTCCTTGAGATCTTATCCTCCATAAGATATCTCGGCCAAAAGTAATTGCACTTACAAATCCTAACGAATCTATTGTTGACATGATTGTAGCTAGAAGACCAGTAATGAAAATACCATATGCTATTGGAGGGAGGACCAGTTCCCCAAGTCTTGGGTAACTAAACAAAGGATCACCAGTTGTTAATAAAGCTTTTGCATACATTCCTGTAGATAAGGTAAGCATATCAAAAATGAACCAAAAGACGATTGAAATTAGAATACCATTTCGTGCAGTATTAGCTGATTTAGCAGCTGCACATCGCTGATAGAATCCAGGATCAACAAAAGTCCATAGAGCAATAAAAAACCAGGCAAGTATATATTGGACTGAAGCACCTCCAGTGAAATCTAAATGAGATTCTGGTAATGTATTTAATGAAGTAGGATTGCTTGAAGCAAACTTTATACTATAAAAAAGCAATAGTATAAATCCCAAAAACATAAACGAGACCTGAATAAAATCTGTACGAACTATTGCTCTCAATCCTCCGATCCAAATATAACATAAACTAATAGTTGTAGCTAAAATAAGGGAAAAGCTAAAAGGGATCCCCATTGCAAACTGGAGGAGTATTCCAATGCTCAAAATATAGGGTGCAGGGCTAGATAAAATTAAAATATACAGTGCGCTAATAATGCCTGCAGTTTTTCCATATCGACTGTGAAATTGATCAGGGATTGAAATGGAATTTAGATGATTTATTTTACCAGCAATGAAAAATGCAAATATAATTGCAAATATGTAGTAGGGTAATGCAAAAATGAACCATGTTTGAATTCCATATAAATAAGTATTTTCTCCGATTCCAAGGATTCCACCATACCAAGTAGCTACTAGAGTAATTACAAAACTTGGTAAACTTAATTTACGTCCAGCAAGAATGTATTCATCTGATTCGTTTTTATAATTTTTGTTTCTAAAAAAACCAAGAGCAAGAATACAAAATAAATATATACCTATAACTAAAAGATCAAGCCGATGCATAAATCAATCTTACTTTGTGTGTCCCCGAAAAACGAGAATAGGGTCAGAACATTCTACACTGAAAGTAGATCCAGTAGATTGATTTGAAATACCTTTTTGAGGAGGGGAAATTGAAGAATCCTTAAGTTGATATTTTAGCGATTTGGTAGTTACGATACTATCTAATTTTTGTGCAAATAATGATACATTTTCTCCATGAAACGAATCAAATGATTGTTCACCTTTATGACAAGTAACAGTAAAATGATCAGTAATAAGTTTAATAGAAATTTTATCATAGTAATGAAAAAGAATATGCAGATTAGCTAAAGTCATATCCTCTCTTAGTCCTGTTGACCCAAGAACGGTTATATCACTTACATTACTCATTATAACCCAATTCAAAGCCTTTTCTAGATCAGAATTTTCAGTATTATTATCGTGAATCTTTAATCCATTAAATTCATATTTGGAATCTATAGAATCCATATCTCCAATAATAACATGTGGAGTTAATCCAAGCTTTGAAAGATTATTTGCTGAACCATCTGTGCAAATCACTGTACCCGCAGATTTAAGTTGATCCAATGGAATTTTACTTATTGGAAATGCACCATTCGCAAGTATAACAACTGGAGATTTGAATGATTTATTCATTATTTATATTCAAAGTTATAGGTTTATTTCAATAAATCATAAAAGGGTTTGCCTAGGAATTGATAAGAGGGGTAAACTAATGCTGAACGATAACAATTTATATGATGATTGTCTAGTAGATCCTAATTGCCTATCGGGGGTTTTATTTTAATGAATAGCAATATTAACGTATAATTTTTATGAACGAGATAGAATCTAAATACTCTAAACATCCATTAAGGGGCTGGTTTATAAAACAAAGTATTGTTTTCCCATTACGAACAATCATTGTATCGCTCATATTAACAATCATAGCTGGATCAGGTATTCGTTTTTTTATAATTGATGATGATATGATGAAAATCCTACCTAAAGAACTTGACTCAAGAATTTCATGGGATATAATCCAAGAAGAATTTGGAAGTACTGAAGTAATATTTATTGCATTTGGAAAAAAGGGTGAATCGATTTTCAATCCAGATGCTTTAGCTTCTTTGTGGGACGTTGGGGAACAACTTGAAGCTACTAATGAAGTCGAAGAAATAACTTCAATATCATCAATTACCAGAATGGACAATATTGATGGATTTATGGAAGTGGATGACCTTCAATCTTATAGGGAAATGACTATAGATGAAGTTGAAGATATAAGACTATACCTTGAAAAAAATCCAACAATTAAAAAACGCTTTGTAAGTGAAGATAACGAATATTTTATGCTGGTAGTTCAACCTTATACTAGTGATGGCCTTAATTATTTTAGAGATAAAGTTGTATCAATTGTGGATCCTATATTATCCAATTATGAGATATACTATGGAGGGCAAGCATATGTTACAGGTACAATGCCAGCAATGATACGAGATGATGTAATTGTGCTAGCAAGAATTGGTATATTAATTATGGTAACAATTCT
>PASX01000021.1 GCA_002713455.1 Fidelibacterota bacterium | reverse complement strand
TCCAGGGAACAAAGATGTCATAAGCATAAGTATGTATGGTGGAAGAGATTTTTTAAATGAATCTCGGGAGACTCAAGGGGTAAGAAATCGACCAGGAGGGGGAGGCTTTGGTGGTGGTAACCAGCAGACTATTACACGAATTGACGATAATAATACGGATTGGGGAAATCTAGGAATGAGTTTTCGTTGGAATCACAGGTGGACAGATCGTTTCTCAACNCAAGCTCTTTATAGTTCTTCAAATTTTAATAGTGATTACAATCGTCACTTATATACAATTGGNGGAGGAGGAAGAACATTCAAGATTGGTGAAAGTAATGGNGCTAGAGATAAATCTTTTCGTTTAGATAACGTTCTTNATGCAAATGCTAACCATATTTTAGAGTTTGGTTTGGAGACAACTAGTCTTGGTACACATTATGATGTAGCTGTTTATGACTCGGTTGAGATTTTAGACTTAGAATCAAACACAATGTTGCTAAGTCTTTATATTGAAGATCGCTGGAAAGTACTTCCATCTTTAACAATAGGCATGGGTCTCCGAGCAACATCCCAGACAGGGTTAGATAGTTTATATATTTTAGATGTGGCTACAGATTCAGTGTTCATTTCACCGCGACTTTCATTTAATTGGAATATTGGGGATAATTTTTCGATTAAAGGTGCGTGGGGNAATTATTATCAATTCATTAATAATATTGTTCTTGAAGATGTACTTCAGGGGAATTCTAACTTTTGGTTAGTATCTGATGATGAGATTCCACCAGGTTCTGCAGAACATCAAATATTAGGTGTTAAATATGAAACTAGAAATTATCTATTTGAAATAGAAGGTTATCGAAAATACATGGATGGTATGATTGAATATACAAGACGATTTCAAGAATTAGCTGATTATGGGAATTATTTTTTCTTTGGTGATGCATATGCAGAAGGTTTAGAGTTTTTGGCTCAGAAAAAAACCGGAGCATTTAATGGTTGGATTGGATATACCTTTGGGAATGTTAAGTATGATTTTGGCGCATTGGCACCTGAGCCTTATCCTGCGAGTCATGACAAAACTCATGAAGCAAAAATCGTAGGTATATACAAATGGGGCCCTTGGAATTTTGCATCAACATTAATTCATGCAACTGGAACACCTTATACTACGCCTGAAAGTCGATATTATCTTCCCTTATTAAATGGTGATGAGTTCAATTATATTCACGTTAGCAATAAAAATGCTCATCGTTTGCCCGATTATCAGCGCGTAGATATTAGCGTATTTCGTCAATTAGATACTCCAGCATTTAAATGGGATGTTGGTTTTTCTGTTTTTAATCTATTAAATAATAAAAATGTTAATTATCGAGAATATGACCTTGATGTTGTTCCTGTTGTAGTTTCAGATATGATGTTACTCCCTATGACAATAACTTTATTCTTTAAGGTTTCATTAAAATAGGAATGACCTATGAAAAATAAATTATTTTTATTGAGTTTAATTATTAGTCTATTCGTTGGAGTAAGTTGTGAAGATGCTCTTAAAGCAGTTCCAGATGAAAATTTAATTGTAGTACGTGCCTATATCTATGCTGGNCAGCCTGTTAAAGATATAATTCTCATGTCTACTTTAGCATTAGATGATGAGAGTACTGATCCAACCCCAGTTGATTCGGCTGAAGTAATCCTTTCAAGGGGAAATGAAAAATTTATGCTTGAACCAGTATATGCTCATGATACAACTGAGACTGATACAACATTCTCTCTTACATATCACTATCCCGATAGTGATCTTATTGTTGGGGTTGGAGATACATTCCGATTAGAAATTAATTATATGGACCAAAAGTTAACATCGGAAACAATTGTTCCAACGAAGCCAGATAGTTTTTCAGCCTCAATTGATACATTGTGGGTTCCAGAATTTAAAAGAAACAGAGATTATATTAACTGGATCATAACAGACTCCAATCGAATCAGACTGGATTGGGATAACCCAAATGAGTTATATCATTATCTTTTAATGGATAATATTGAAGAAGATCCTACTCCTTTAGAAAAACAAGCGCCTGCAAGATGGAAACGTTTTGTGTCACAACCTTTTGCTGATACATCATATACTGTTTTGCCAACAGTTGTAACTCATTTTGGACGTCATGATATTGTATTATTTCATGTTCAAACTGATTATGTACTTTTATATCAATCAAGTGGACAGGATTCAAGAGATTTAAATGAACCTTACTCAAATATTAAAGGTGGATTGGGAATGTTTACCGCTTTTAATAGCGATACAGCTTCAGTTTATTTAGTTAAAAAAGAAAATTCTAATTAAGATATTAGATAAGCTAATCCACTAGCTTCATTTTGTTTTTTAGCGAGAATTCTCTCCCCATTATTTGCCAATTTGTTATCCCACTCTTTTAGTTTAGGTGCCATTATTCGATGGTAAATCCAAGGAGTAAATAACACTAAATAAACACATGACAAATATCCCAGGGGCATTTTTGGGGCATCTGGGTATGCTTTTAGTTCCCAATATTCCAATGAAGCATTCTCATGGTGAGAGGAGTGACGAGTTAAGTTGTAAAGAAGAACACTGCTAATTCTTTTATTTGTATTCCATGAATGTTTAGGTTGTATTGGGGCTCCTTCTTCACGAACTAATCCATAATGCTCCATATAATTAACACCCTCAAGCATGACCTTGCCTCCTGTTGCAATTAGTAAAAACATCATTACGCCTGCCCATCCACTCAAAAAAAATGCACCTGCTGTAAGAAATGCTGATCTAAAATATCCTATTATCATCCTATTTCGTAAACTAAAAGGGTTGTGTCCTGATCTTTTTAGCCGACTATTTTCAATGATCCAAGCATTTCGGTGTGATAAATAAGTTGATCGCAAAATAAATGCGTACGGATTTTGGCCTCGTTTTGCTGTCGCAGGATCTCGTTCAGTAGCGACATATTTATGATGTCCATAAACATGTTCAATTGCAAAAGCGCAATCCCATGTTAATGCTAAGAACCAGTTACCTAGAAACATATCAAATTTATTTTTTTTACGATGAGTAAGTTCATGACCTACATTTGTTCCTGCAGATGAAACTACCAAACCCATTACGATTACATATCCTATCAAATGATATATGCTTGTATTATCTCTTGCAATCATAAAAGAGGAACCCCAATCTGGGAGAGGAAAATCACCTACCATCAATATACTTGCAAAGACAGCAATAAAAAGAAATGGGAAATTAATATATAGCAGAAAATTCAAAATTTTAGTTGAGAAATATTTTGGGTTTTTACTGTTCTCACCAAAAGTGGAATCACCAATAATGACAATTAATGCAAAAATTGCAAAATAGACCCACATCCAATATTCACCTTTTAAGGCAAAGAATGCTCCAAATGCTGTTAGAGTNGGTCCGGCTGCGAAACGAATATATTTTATCATGATTTTCCTTGATGAGTTTAATATCCACTATCCNAATATTCAAGTTAGAGGTAATTACTTGAAAACTGTAAATTAACAGCTGAAAATAGTAATTAACTCAAAGGAAATTGATTTAATGGAATCTTTTTATTTTATTGTAGGTTGGGCTATATCATTAGCCGGATTGTATGCTGTTCATAAAATTATAGTTGTTGCACAGAAGCACGAAAAATAATATATAAGTATTGAAATCAGTTATTATATATACCACAGATTGGTGTAGTTACTGCGATCTTGCCAAGCGNTTTTTTAATGAAAAAGGATGGGATTTTGAGGAAATCAATATTGAACAATTAGGCTGGGATCGCTCTAAATTATTAGAAGTAGGTAAAGCAACTACAGTTCCACAAATTGTAATTAATGGTGAGCCTATTGGTGGGTATGAGGATTTAATCAAAAATTATTCTTAAAACTTTTTAGCTAGATGACTCAATTTTTATCACATGTTCCTCCAATGGGTATTTATGAAACCCTTTACGCTTTTCAAGCTACTTTTGGTAGTTTTATGGGTACCGAAGGTACACATCCATGGTCTCAAGGATTTCCCTTAACTACACCATTAGAAAAATTTGGTGGCCCANAATTGCCAGGGAGTGTTGACGTTACTTTTGAGGATCGATTTTATCCTAAGGCATGGGGGCATCCTAAATTGCGTAATTCTATTGTTGATTACTATAACTCACGTTATAATTCAAACATCGCACCAGAAAATGTTATGATATTTGCTGGAGGTAGGCCTGGTATTTTCACCGTGATGGCATTCTTAAAAAAGCATATAAAGGTGCGAATTGGGAATATAGAATGGCCTGCTTACCTTGATATCATGACACAAACTAATTCTGACTATGAGACTGTACCTTTCACAAAAGAAAATAACTTCCATCCAGATAATGTAGAATATTTTAGTAGAAATAATTTAGATGATGAAACAGCGATTTTGTCCATTATATCAAATCCGCAGAATCCTTCAGGGCAAACTCGTTCTGGAGAAGAGTTACGTGAATTAATTNAAATTGCAGAACAGCCTGGNAATGGTATCTTACTTGATGAGGCATATGAAATGTTTCATTCACCATCAGTTAGTGGCATTGAATTTGTTAAAGATCTTGATAGCAGTAATATTTTCCTTTCTGGTGCTTGCACAAAAGGACTCCAGTCNCCAGGGATTAGNATTGGTTGGATTATTGCTAGCAAGACAAACATAGAAATCATGTCAAATTATTCAAGCTTTGGAATGGGAGGTGTGAGTCATCCTTCTCAGCATTATGCAGTCAAACTTCTTGAATCCGCTCGAGTAAAAAAAGCTCGGAAAGCTATTGAAGAACATTACAGTTGGCAACGGGAACGNTATGGTAATGCATTTAAGGAGATGGGTTTAGGTGTTTACACCGGCAATGGAGGTTTTTATCACTGGCTTGAACTGCCTGAAGGGATGACTAGTGATGAATTGAATAAACGACTGTTCAAACGGGGTGCAGCTATTCTTTGTGCTTTTGACTGTGATATGGCTCGTCCTCATTCAAAAGATCCTAATTATAAAACACCATATGAGCGATTTTTTAGATTTTCTTTTGGACCTCTTCTTCCAGAAAGCTTTGAATCAGATATAGAACTTTTTCATGAAGTGTATGAAGCTTACAAGAATGAGATGGGAATAAAGAGTTAAAAATGATTTTTTCTAAATTATTTAAGAATTGACTCTCTCTTTTTGATTAAATACCTTCTATTTTTTCTTTTGTAATCAAGATGGGCTTTCATTACAATTAGACCCCATTGAGGAGGGAAAATTGAATCATATGAAATTGAAAAAATGGATTTTATTTCTTTGGATTATTTTATTGTTTGTATCTTGTGTCAAGCAAGATGTTAAAAAGGAACTATACCAAATTTTTTCGGATGCACGTCAATATCAATTGATTAACAATCCAATTAGTGCCACTTATTCTGGTAATCATACATTAAATGATCNGATGCCATCTGTTTCCAATGAACAGATCGAACAAAATCTTAAGTTTTGGAAATCTATTTTATCACGTTTAGAAGAAATTCAATTAAATAGTCTTTCAAAAAAAGATAGGGTAAATCATAAAATTTTTTTTCGCATTATAAATAGTCGAATCAAAAGTATTGAATACAAAGATTATTATATGCCATTTAATGCAGATTCTGGTTTTCATACAGGTTTGGCTCGTCTATATAAAGCCATGCCATTCGANACAGTTGAGGATTATGANATCTATATNTCTAGACTNTTGGATTTCCCAAGGTATTTTGATGAACAGATTGCAAATATGAACATGGGGCTCAATACTGGGATTTCCATCCCAAAAGTTGTTTTGAAAGGATATGAGGTCACTATCAAAACCCATGTAGTAGACTTGGCTGAGGAAAGTGCCTTCTTTGAACCATTTCGATCTTTTCCAAATTCATTTAGTACTAAACAAAAATCCGAAATAAAAGAAAAAGGGCGTTTAGCTGTTATGAATGGCGCTGTTAAAGCCTATGCCAGTTTTTTGGATTTTTTCTTGAATCAATACTACCCTAATGCACGTACAACGCTGGGTGCCTCGGAACTACCTGGAGGCATGGATTACTACAATTTTAAAATTGATTATTTTACAACATTAAATTTAAATGCTAAGGAGATTCATGAAATTGGATTGAATGAAGTGAGAAGAATAAGAAGTGAGATGGAAGAAATAATTGAATNAGTTGGGTTTAAGGGTAGCTTTTCTGATTTTTTAAATTTTTTAAGAACGGATCCTCAGTTTTATGCCACTTCACCTGAAAATTTATTGAAGGAAGCTTCATATATCGCAAAACGTATGGATGCTAAACTGCCATCATTATTTAACAAGCTACCTCGATTGCCTTACGGTGTAGCGCCAGTCCCTGATGATTTAGCACCAAAATATACTGGTGGCAGATATGTTGGCCCAGCAGAAGGCAGTAAAGAGCCGGGATATTACTGGGTTAATACCTATAAACTAGATGTACGGCCATTGTATAATCTGGAAGCTCTGACACTCCACGAAGGTGTCCCTGGGCACCATCTCCAGAATTCCATTGCATCTGAATTAACTGATCTTCCAGATTTTCGAAAAGATCTTTATTTATCGGCATTTGGAGAGGGTTGGGGACTGTATAGTGAATATTTGGGAGTTGAAGCAGGATTCTACACTGACCCTTATAGCAACTTTGGTCGTCTCACTTATGAAATGTGGAGAGCATGTCGACTTGTTGTTGATACAGGTATCCACGCAATGGGGTGGTCACGCCAAAAAGTTATAGATTATTTATCTGATAATACGGCTTTGCCAATACATGAATGTACTACAGAGACAGATCGATACATTGCATGGCCAGGGCAAGCTCTTTCATATAAAATTGGTGAACTTAAAATCAAAGAATTAAGAAAATATTCTGAACAAGAGCTAGGNAGAAAATTCGATGTAAGAAATTTTCATGATACAGTATTAGGTAGTGGCTCTGTACCCCTTGATATATTAGAGGATCAAATAAAGGATTGGGTTGCATCCCAAAAGAATTGAAAGGAAATAAAATGTCTGATTCATCACCACGTTTTTCATCACGGTTTGCCTTTTTNGTCAGTGCATTGGGCATTGCAGTAGGNACAGGAAATATATGGCGATTCCCACGTATAGCCGCTTCAAATGGNGGAGATGATGGTGCAGGAGCATTCCTAGTCGCTTGGGTAATATTTTTATTTATGTGGAGTATACCTCTTATTATTGTTGAATATGTCATGGGGCGAACATCAAGGAAAGGTACCATTGGTGCATTTGCACACTTTATGGGAAAAAAGTTTGCATTTTTAGGTGGCTTTATAGGTTTCGTGGCTGCCGCTATTTCCTTTTATTATTCGGTGGTTGTTGGATGGAACATCTTNTATTTTGGNAATATGGCACTGAGCGATTTACCAAATACAACTGAATCGTCTAATGCTCTATGGAATCAGTTTCAAAATAGCAATTTTCCAATCCTATTTCATGCGATAGCGATGAGTGTAGGAGGATTTGCAATTGTCAAAGGTGTTAAATCTATTGAAAAAGTAAATAAAATTTTGATACCAACATTGTTGGTTATTGTATTGGTATCTGTAATCAGAGCCATCACTTTGCCTGGTGCAATGTCAGGTATTTCTTATTTATTTACACCTAATTGGTCACAACTTAGTGATCCACGACTATGGCTAGAAGCGCTAACTCAAAATGCTTGGGATACTGGTGCCGGTTGGGGTTTGTTTCTCACTTATGCTATTTACATTCGAAAGCGCTATGGATTAATTAAAAATGCATTTACAACAGCCATTGGAAATAACTTGGTATCTTTACTGGCTGCCATTATGGTATTTAGTACCGTATTCTCTATATTAGGAAATGAGATGGGGATGGCTAAAAGTGAGATNTTAGAAGTGATGAAAGCATCGGGGCCAGGCGCTACGGGCCTGACCTTTATTTGGATGCCACAGTTATTTGCAAAAATGGCTTTTGGAAAACCNTTGGCTATTTTATTCTTCCTAGGCCTTACTTTTGCAGGTTTTTCATCATTGATTTCTATGCTTGAATTGGCTGTAAAGAATCTTCGAGATATGGGAATTGAACGCAAAACAGCTGTTGGTTGGATCGTTGGTGTTTGTTTTGTTATGGGAATCCCTTCTGCAAAAAACTTAGATATCCTAAGTAATCAGGATTTTGTTTGGGGTGTGGCTTTAATGTTAGCTGGCGTATTNGTAGCGCTGGCGGCAATCAAATATGGATTGTCTAGAATTGTCAAAGAAATTAGTTTAGAGAACGAAGATGANTGGTCATTTCCATCTTGGTGGCAGCCAGTTATTAATTATGTGGTACCTGTAATNGGTGTGGTGATTTTTTCATGGTGGATGTGGCTTTCAGCTACAGTATATGCACCAGCAGACTGGTATGACCCAACTTCATTGTATAGTGTTGCAACTTGCGTTGTTCAATGGTCCTTACCTATGACCGCATTTTTTATGCTAAACAAATGGATGAATAATCGACTTGAAAATTCTATAAAATCTTAATCAAAGGGGATGAAATGAAAAAAGTATTTACAGGACTAATTCTATTAATTTTATCAAATAGTATTTTTGCACAAGTGGATAAAAAAGGTGTTCAAAATTCTATAAATAAAAGAGCAAAAGAATATGAAAAAATTGCAAAATCTATTTGGGATTGGGCAGAGATGGGTTATCAAGAAGAAAAAAGTTCAGCTCTTTTACAAAAAACATTGTCTAATGCTGGCTTTAGTGTTGAGTCTGGTGTCGCTGAAATACCTACAGCTTTTCTAGCTGAATATGGGTCTGGAAGTCCAATAATCGGAATTCTAGCTGAATTTGATGCATTACCTGGAATATCTCAAGAAGTTTCAACAGAACGAAAACCTATTTTAGGCCAAGAAGCAGGACATGCATGTGGCCATCATTTGTTTGGAACTGCATCAACAGCTGCTGCAATAGCTATCAAAGATCATTTGAAAAAAACAGGTCAAAAAGGTACTATTCGCTTATATGGAACACCAGCTGAAGAAGGTGGCTCAGGTAAAGTTTATATGGTTCGTGCAGGTTTATTTGATGATGTAGATGTAGTTCTACATTGGCATGCTGGAGATCGAAATTCAGCTAGCCCAAGTACATCTATGGCAAATCGATCTGCAAAATTTAGATTCCATGGATATTCAGCTCACGCTGCTGGTGCCCCAGAAAAAGGTCGNTCATCCNTAGATGCTGTTGAAGCCATGAACCACATGGTAAATCTATTACGCGAACATATTCCAGATGGTTCTAGAATTCATTATGTTATAACCAGAGGTGGATATGCACCTAATGTTGTGCCAGATTTTGCAGAAGTATTTTATTATGTGAGAGATTTCAATGTAGATATTTTAGAAGATATTTGGGCCCGAGTCGTAAAGACTGCTGAGGGAGCTGCTCTTGGAACAGGAACTCGTTTAGAATATGAGATCATACATGGGAATAGGCCCGTCTTAGCTAATAATGCTATTCAAAAAATAATGTATGATAACTTAGTTTCTATTGGTGGCGTACCATATACTNGAAAAGAAAAANCATTTGCAGAAAAAATNTATAAAACTCTTCGTAATCCAAGTTTAAGTATAAGNTCAGCTCAAGAAGTTCAGACCTATCAATTTACAAAAGGTAAGGGCTCAACNGATGTTGGCGATGTTAGTTGGATGGTTCCTACTGCTGGTTTGCGAACTGCTACATGGGTGCCTGGTACTTCAGCTCATACNTGGCAAGCTGTTTCAGCTGGTGGTATGAGTATTGGNATGAAGGGNATGATNAATGCAGCTAAGACTATAGCAGGTACTGCAGTTGATATTTATTCGAATCCAGAAGNAGTGGAAAGTGCAAAGAAAGAGTTATTAGAAAGAAGAGGACCAAAGTTTAATTATTATTCACTTCTTGGNGAACGTAATCCACCTTTAGATTACAGAAAATAACTTTATATATTTCCTTTTTTAAATACTGATACATAAAACATTAATTACGATTAATAATCAGGTAATTTTTATATGTCAAAAAATATAGTTGTAATCGGATCTGGACTAGCAGGAATGGCATGTGCTTCCTATCTAGCAAAAGAAAAGCATAATGTAACTGTTATTGAAAAAAACAGTACTTATGGCGGACGNTTACAAACTATAAACAAAAAAGGGTACACTTTTGATTCTGGACCTAGTTGGTATTGGATGCCAGATATATTTGACTCTTTTTTTGCAGATTTTGGTAAAACAACTAGTGATTTTTATAGCCTAAATAGGATAACTCCTGGCTATAGAGTTTATTTTGGAGAGAAAGATACTTTTGACCTAGTTGATGACCTTGATCTATTAAAAAGTAGGTTAGATGTTATTGAAAAAGGAGCTGGAAATTCTTTGCAGAAATACTTGGATGATGCTGAAGAAAAGTACAACGTAGCTGTTCAGAAATTTATGTATAAGCCAAGTTTATCTCCTCTAGAATATATTAAGTCAGATTTAATTAAACGGATTGGTCGATTAAATTTATTTCGTCCAATAAGTAAACATATCCGCAATCATTTTAATGATCCAAAGATCATACAAATGCTTGAATTTCCTAGTTTACTGCTTGGTGCAAAACCATCAGATACGCCTGCGCTTTATAGTATTATGAATTATGCTGATATCGTATTGGGAACATGGTATCCTAGTGGAGGTATACGTTCTGTTGCCACAGCTGTTCATGATGTTGCAAAATCAGTGGGTGTAAATTTTTTATTTAATAATCCAATTGATGAAATAATAGTAAAGAGTAAACAAGTAGTTGGTGTAAAGTCAAATGGAACCTCNTATGATGCTGATNTAGTNATTGCAAATGCTGACTACCATCATGTTGAACAANAAATGTTGCCAAAAAAGTATAGAAATTATTCTAAAGCTTATTGGTCNANTAGAACAATGTCCCCAAGTGCATTATTATTTTATATAGGNTTAAATAANAAAATTGATATACCTCATCATGCTTTATTTTTTGATTCNGATTTTAATCAGCATGCTAAAGATATTTACGATGANCCAAANTGGCCGNAAGCACCACTTTTTTATACTTCNTGTACNTCAAAATCTGATTCTAATGTNGCCCCTGATGNTGGAGAAGCACTTTTTATACTAATTCCAGTCGCAACTNATTTNACNGANANNGAAGAAANTCGAAAAAAATATTTTGAACAAATAATTGCTAGAATGGAATTATTAACNNAACAAAAAATTAATNACCATATTGTTTTCTGNAAATCTTATGCNCATAAAGATTTNNTATNTGATTTTAATTCATTCCAGGGTAATGCTTATGGTTTGGCAAATACTTTGTTNCAGACNGCATTTTTGAAACCAAAAATAATAAATAAAAAAATCAAAAATTTATACTATACTGGACANTTAACAGTNCCTGGNCCAGGAATGCCTCCAGCTCTTGTNTCTGGNAAGGTCGTAGCAGATCANGTNATGATTGATATAAAATGAATAANTCAGAAATATATTTAANTTCAAGCTTTCNGGCNTGTAAAAAGTTNACAAATAATTTNAGNACNTCATTTTCTATGGGTATATANTTTCTTGGTAAAAAAATTAGGAATCCAATATATAGTATTTATGGATTTGTTAGAGTAGCNGATGAAATTGTTGATACATTTTTTGATATTGATCAGACTAATGAANTAAATGNATTTCATCAATTAACNAAAGATGCAATNACTAACTCNTATAGNTCGAATCTAATTTTGCATGCATTTCAGCATGTAGTAAACAAGTATAATATTGANAGGGATTTAATTGNTNCTTTTTTTGATAGNATGAAATCTGATTTAACTNAAAAAAANTATGATAGAGANTCATATAAAAAATATATTTATGGTTCTGCNGAAGTTGTTGGGNTAATGTGTTTNTATGTTTTTCTNTNAGGAAATAATAATAAATATAATGAATTAAAATATTTTGCTCGAAAGTTAGGNTCTGCGTTTCAAAAAGTAAATTTTTTAAGAGATTTTCAGGAAGATTATCAATTTAAAGGGCGCGCATATTTTCCTGAATTAAAAATTGATGGAGAATTAAATCAAACTTTAAAAGTTCAAATTGAATCCGACATTCAAAAAGATTTTGATAGCGCAAAAGAAGGAATATCAAAATTACCTAGATCAAGTCGTTTGGGTGTTTATCTTGCATATCGATACTATACAAAATTATTAAAAAAATTAAAGTCCACTCCTGTAGATAAATTAATGACAACTAGAATTAGGGTAAATAATTTTGAAAAATTTTTACTATTCCCACTAGCATTATTATTCACAATCTTTATGAGGAAAAGTTAATGAATTTTTTTTTATTTCTGTTTCTTTTCCAAGATAACAATTCAATTGACAAAATAGATGTGCGTGAAATGTATCAGGAAGCGACAAGTAATGAAAAGGCATGTGTAGTCCTTTATGAATTATTAAAAAATGATTCCACCATAGATTTATTTTCAAGCAAATCAGCTTTTTATGGTGGAGCGTTATCATTAATGGCAAATTATTCTAAAAACCCGTTAAAAAAGTTGATGTATACTAAACAAGCGGATCAAGTGTTAGATCAATCTGTTAATATGGATCCAAAAAATTTTGACGCAAGAACCTTAAGAATATTGTTCAATTCAAAAGTTCCCTCTGTTTTTTCAAATAAGAGTGAATTAAAAGAAGATTTATATGTTTTTAATCAGTTGAATAAAAGTTTAAGTAAAACGAGTATATATAATGAATGGATTATTTCAATTATAAATGAAGTCCAAACTAATCCTGCTCCGTAAATTCCCCCTTCATAAACCAGTTATCAATACCATTAAATATTCAAAACAAACTTTATTATTGTTGCTCGGCTTTTCAATGCTTTTTTCGCAGAATGATTCTGACAATGGAAAGCGTGCTATAATTACAAAACAAATATCAAAAGGCAAAATTCAATTGGATGGTTTATTGAATGAACCAGAATGGAAAATGGTTTCACCTGCGACAGATTTCATTCAGCGAGATCCAGATGAAGGTTCACCTAGTTCTGAGAAAACAGAAGTATATGTTATTTACGATGAAGAAAATCTTTATGTTGGTGGAATGCTTTTTGATAGTAACCCGGACGGTATTCTTGCATATCAGAAACGTAGAGATCAAAGCTTAAGAACTGATGATCGCTTTATGTGGATTCTAGATACTTTTCTAGATGGTAGGACAGGTTACTTTTTTGAAGTTAATCCAGCTGGACTTATGGGTGATGGCCTGATCATTGGCGGTGATTCATATTGGGGAACAAATAAAGATTGGAATGGAATATGGGATGCAAGAGTTGTTGTTGTTCCAGAAGGATGGTCCGTAGAAGTCGTCATCCCATTTCGAACATTGAACTTTGATCCAAATCTTGATACCTGGGGAATTAATTTTCAACGTACTATTAGACGTAAAAATGAGGATGCAAAATGGGAGGGGTTTGAGCGAAATAAAAAATTAACACAACCAATACATGCAGGATATATAAAAGGTCTAAAAAATTTAACGCAGGGAAATGGAATAGAATTCAAACCTTATCTAAGTACCAAACTACAAGAGATGGATCTAGAAAAAGATAATCTAAATGATTTAGGTTTTGATATTTCTATGAACATCACTTCAGGACTGAAAGCTTCAATAACCTATAATACAGATTTTGCAGAAGCCGAAGTTGATCAAAGGCGAGTAAACTTAACGCGCTTCCCAATGAGATATGCTGAAAAGCGAGGTTTTTTCCTAGAAGGAGCAGGTGTTTATTCGTTTTCACCTAGAAATGGTGTTAGTCCTTTTTTTAGCAGAAGAATTGGTTTATCTGAAGGAGAGCAAATACCAATAAATTATGGAGGTAGATTATCTGGCCAAGTTGGAAATTATGAGATAGGCGTTATCCAAGCTCAAACTAGTTCTAAAGGAGATATGTCAGGTGAAAATTTTACTGTTGCTAGAGTTAAAAGAGCATTTTTAAAACAGTCCTATTTAGGACTAGTTTATACTGACCGTTCATCAAGGACAATGAAACCAGATTCAAATGAGCTAGATCAATCTCTATACGGCGCTGATCTAGAACTTAAAACTTCTGAATTTATGGGTGATAAAAACCTCCAGTTTCAGACATTCTTTGTATATCATACTGCTCCAAACGGTACACCCAATCTAAATATTTCTGACCTTTCTGTGAGGGGCTTAAGGTTAACCTATCCAAATGATATAATTCGTACTCATGTATCTTACCGTGAATTTGGTGACAACTTTGATCCTGCAGTTGGGTTTAATAGACGTAATGGTTTTAAACGCATACAGCCAAGCTTTAGTTATCATCCCAGGCCTGATAAATTTGAATTAATTAGGCAATTAGAATTTGGTATCCAATATGAGTACATGACAGACTTAGATAATAATATGCTTAAGAAGGAAACAACGATAACACCATTTAATATAAGATTTGAGAGTCAAGATGAAGTAGGACTAAAAATTGTAAGTTTGATTGAATATCTTGATAAACCTTTTTTGATTTATGAAGATATAACAGTTCCAGTGAATGAATATACAAGCGAAGAAATTCAGTTTAAATTTGAAACTTCTGAAAAACGAATGTTGTCAACTGAGTTAGAATATCAAACAGGTGACTTTTGGACTGGTGAAAAACAAACCATTAAAACTCAACTGTCAGTAAAACCATTTTCTGGTTTTAATATTCAAACAGAATATGAAAAAAACCAAGTCACCTTGAATGGAAAAAATTTCAATACTGAATTATATAATTTTGAATTAGGAATCTATCCTACTCCTCGAACAGCTATTTTTAGCAATGTCCAATATGATAATGTATCAAATGCTGTTGGTCTATTTGCAAAACTTCAGCATACAATTCGTCCAGGAAGTGATTTTTACTTAGTGTATACTCACAATTGGATTAGTAATAGCAATCAAATTTTCGATTTTGATTTAATGACTATATCCAAGGTGACCTCTTTAAAAATTAATTATACCCTACGTTTTTAGTTTATCAATCAATTAAATCATAGAGTATATAAAAATATAATCATGTTTATTGAAAATAATGTTAAAGCTGGAAACATTTTATGAAGTTTATTTTTTACGCGAAAATGTGTAAAAATTGCTCCAATCATCAATAGTGAAATACCTCCAGAGCCAATTAGAACTATTGTGCTTATATCTGAATGTAACATTACCGCAAAAGAAATTTTTAATATTCCGACAATATCTCTAAGCCAGTTAGGTAAATTAAACTGTTCAAATTCTTTTTGAATATTGTTGTATCTAACTACCCAAACAAAAAGTATAGACACTAGAACAATTATTTTAAGTATTTCGATTAGTACTTCCAGATATAGGTTCATTATAAACTCCTTAAAATTATTTTTGTTAAAAACCCTCTTTAATTATTTAAAAAATAAAAAAGATTTGATATTGATGCGCTGACTTTATGCAATAAGTTTCGATAATAGCCACCAATTATCTACTAAATTTTAAAAAAAATATATTTTTCTTGCAATAAAAAATTATTGTATATAATATCGCTCATAACGCTCAATTAATATTTATAATATTTGTTAATGGAAAGGTATTTTTATGATAGACAAAATTGAAAAGTCGCTAATCGATCGTATTGGATCTAGTATTTTTATAACACTATTTCTTAGTTTTTTATTTACAGTGATTTTTCAACCATATGTTTCAAAATACAGCCAAGCTTTTTTAGGATTTTTTCTGGGGGCTCTTTTAGTAGGAGTATTTCTGGTAACTACCTGGAGACTTAAGGAAATTTTAGAGAAGCATGAAGAATAAAAACTTTTCAGAAATGTTAGTGACTTTTGTATTAGACACAAAATTTTTTCTTGTTGTCCTAATTATTGCTCTCTTTTTGAAGTTGATGCAATGGTAAAGTTATTAAATAGATTCTCTTCTTCAATTATTGGTTTGCTAGATAAAACAATTGGAGTCTTTATAACATTATTTTTTACAGTATTAGTATTAATAATGATCGTTTATCAATTACAAAATGGATAAAAGGAAGGAAACAAAATGAGTTCAAATAGTTGGTACCTACTAATGATATTTTCAATTTTATTTGCCGTAGCTGCGTTTGTTTTTGGAACAGCAATTTTTGGCTATGAAAGTGATCAGCAAGCTCGGGAGGTAGGTATCTTTATCGGACTATGGGCACCAACATTTGGTTCTCTAGGAATAAGAGTTCAGTTTAATGAACTCAATAATATGAAAGGAGTAGAAAGCTAATGAATTATATATTTCTTGCCGCTGATCTAAAGGTTGGCGATACCATTGGTTTTACATTTTTCTTAACAAGCATAGCTATGCTTGCAGCTACAGTATTCTTTTTTATTGAAAGAGGGGCAGTTAGTGAAAAGTGGAAATTATCATTAACAGTATCAGGCTTAATAACCGGAATTGCTGCTGTTCACTATTACTATATGAGGGATGTTTGGATAGAAACTGGGATGAGTCCAACAGAATTTCGATACATAGATTGGATATTAACAGTTCCGTTGATGTGTGTTGAATTCTACTTACTTACAAAAGTAGGTTTAAAAAAGATGGTTACAGCTTCAATAATTATGTTAATAACAGGCTACTTTGGTGAGGCAGGGCTTTTTCCAGTTGGCAATATTGGTCCCGCTTTCTGGGGTTTATTAAGCGGACTGGCTTATTTCTATATTGTTAATGAAATATATCGCGGGGATATAGCACAAGCAGCTGCCAAAGCAGGAAAGAAAATAGTAAATGCAAACTCATTATTATTAAAGTTTGTTGTAATCGGATGGGGTATATATCCATTAGGATACCTTATTGGTACAGCAGACGGTCAATGGTATGGTGCCTTGAGTGGATTTGTATCAGCAGACTTCAGAGAAATAATTTATAATATTGGTGATGCTGTAAACAAAATTGGTTTTGGAATGGTAATCTGGTCTGTCGCCAAAAAATAGTCATATGGATCATAAAAAACCTTTATCGTTTATTGATCATCTAGCCATTGTTGTAGATAATATTTCTAAAGCAGTGGGGTACTATTGTCTACATTTTAATTGCAAAGTAAAATATCAGGACAGTAGTTGGGCGTTACTTTCGTTCTCAAATATAAACTTAGCTTTAGTAACCAAAGATGAACATCCGAATCACTTTGCTATCGTTGATAAAAAAATAAACAAAAATAAAGATATCCAATTTCACAGAGATGGAATTGGATATCTTTATATCCAAGACCCAGATTCAAATTATATTGAATTAATAGATAGAAAATCATAGGTACAAAATGTCTTCAGTGAATATTAATAAAACGAAAACATACTGTTTAATATCAGCTTTTTCAGCTGATGCTGAAATATTAACCACTACAATACATTCGCTTATTAAGGATGGTTGGATTTTAGCAGGTGGAATATCTGCTTCTAACAGTATGCTTTTTCAGGCTCTTTACAAAAATGAAAAATAATAATTTTATAATTGTTGGTTCTAGCGGGGGAATAGGCACTCAACTGGTTGCAGATTTAGCGAAAAATAACAGGCTCCTTCTTGGTTATCATAATGAAAAGCCAAATGATCGCTTGCCAAATACTATTTCTGCACCAGTTGATGCTAGATCTTTTGACTCTGTAGCGTCATTAATTGAATTAGGAAAGTCTGAGTTTGAAAAAATAGATGGCATTGTTAGTCTTCCAGGATCTGTTATTCTAAAACCTGCCCATTTAGTTACAGAAGATGAATTTAATTCAACAATAGAAATCAATTTAAAATCCGCATTTGCAATTGTACGTGCTTCTGGAAAGTTTTTAACAGATAGTTCAATAGTGCTAATGTCAACAGCGGTAACAAATTTAGGTCTTTCAAATCACGAATTAATTGTTAGTGCAAAAGCAGGAATTGAGGCTATGGTGCGATCAGCATCTGTTAGCTACTCAAGGAAATCATTACGTTTTAATGCAATAGCGCCTGGTTTAGTTGATACTCCTTTGACAAAAAAAATTACAGGAAATCCTGCAGCTTTAGAAATAAGCAAAAAAATGCATATCTTAAATAGAATTGGTAAGCCAAAAGATATTTCAAATATGATTGAATTTTTAATCAATCCAAATAATAACTGGATAACAGGTCAAACATTTCGAGTTGATGGTGGTCTTTCTTCTACAAAACAAACTTAGAATAATTGAAATAAGAAAAATGCAAATATTTTTACCTTACAAATCATTCAAAAAATCTGCCGAAACTTTAGATTTTCAAAGATTAGGTAAACAGCGTGTTGAAGCATTACAGATTATTAATATAATTGAAGGTAATCCTAGAAAAGATGGATTACCATATAAAGGATGGATCAATCATCCATGTATTATAATGTGGAGAAAATATGTTTCAGCTTTAAAATTATATCATAATATTATTGTTAATGAATGGATTAAAAGAGGCTACAAAAATAATATGTCACTATATAAATTAAATGACGTAGAAATTTTATATCCAAATTGGTTGGGTAACAAAAAATTTCATTTATCTCACAGGTCAAATCTCATACGGAAAAATTATGCTTTCTATAAAAAGTTTAAATGGCATGTTGACCCTATCGCTGGATATATATGGCTAGACAAGGATGGAAATTGGTATGAACAAAATATCACTACAGGAGAGAGAATATATTAAAGAAATAGCTCATAACGCTCATAATAGATTATGATTTATTAAATTATATTTCTAAATTATTAATATGAAATACCTATCTTCAAAAGACGTTTCCAGTATTCTTGGGATTAATATTTCAACTCTAAAACGTTGGACAGATACTGGAAAAATAAGTTGTGAAAAAACAGCTGGAGGTCATCGCAAGTTTACTATGCAGCATGTCCGCGAATATTTTAAAGCACATGCTGATTCTAGTAAAGCTGAAAATTTTGCGTTAAATAACAAAGAACAAAAGTTTTTATACGGTCTAATTAATGACCGCGATTATAAAGAATTAGCAGAAAATCTCGCACAGGCAAGTTTAGACGCAGACGAATTATCAGTTAACATAATTATTAACGGATTATACATGAATGGTGTGCCGATTATTGACATTTTAGATTTCGTAGTCGATGTGTCAGGACATATTGTTGAGAATCAACTTCAATCTAATGCGATCTCACATGCAGACGCCTATTTATCAAGAAATATAATTACTCGTTCAATCGATTCGCTTAACAGAGACAAACCTAACGGCTCATACAATGGGAAAAATGCTTTATGCATTAATTTTGAAGATAATCTTCCTGATATTGGTGTTGTAATGTCTGAAGTATTATTAAGACATAAAGGGTATAATGTTTTTAATACTGGTTCGCATGCTAAGTTGGGTAGTTTAAATGAAATTATTAAACGTAGAGATATAGAATTGCTAGTCTTCTACCTTTGTAATCTTCAGTGTTGCAATTCAGTTATTGAAAAAAATATACAAAAAACAAAAGAACANATTCATGAGATCATAGCTCTAGCGAAGAAAACTAAGATTAAAGTAATATTTGGTGGAGAAGGATTAGATTTATTAAATGATTTAAAAGGTCATATCGATGATTCTTTCTTAACATATAATGATCTTTCCAAAATNGTATAATTTTTTTAACTATTTGTCCTAAATAAAAATGAAAACATTTGAATTAACTAAAAAACAGCTAATTAATAGCTCAATGGAAAATGTTTTTNATTTTTTTTCAAAACCTGAGAATCTGAAAACAATTACACCAGAAAAACTTTCATTTAATATTCTAACACCCACACCGATTAATATGGGAAAGGGTACGGTAATTGATTATACTATAAAATTATTTGGNATTCCAATTCATTGGCGAACTCTTATAACCAACTATAATCCCCCCTATGAATTTGTAGATGANCAAATAAAAGGTCCTTATAATTTTTGGCATCACACTCACAAATTTAAACAGGTTGATGGTGGCGTAGAAATTTCAGATAGGGTAATTTATAGTATCCCAATGGGAATTATTGGTCGAGTCTTACATTTTATATGGATAAAGAGAGATCTAGAAAAAATTTTTTCACATCGAAAAAAAGTTATTGAAGATATCTTAGTGAATAAANATTCAGTGGAAAAAAATGATTTTGAAAGGAATGCCTAAATGAAAATTGCTGTCTTTGGTGGAACCGGATTCGTTGGNTCATATATCATAGATGAGTTGNTAAATAATGGNCANGAACCGGTAGTTTTAGTTAGAAAAGGTTCTGAATCAAAACTNAGTAATTCAGAAAAATGTGAAATTNTTTNAGGNAACCTTTCTGATATTGAATCCATTGAATCTACAATTAAGGGTACAGATGCAGTTATATATTGTGTTGGTATCATACGCGAATTCCCCAGCAAAGGTGTGACTTTTGAAAAACTACATTTTCAAGGAGCAAAAGAATGTATTGATACTGCTAGCGCTATGAACGTAAAAAGATTTATCATGATGAGCGCAAATGGAGTTAAAGTTGATGGTACAGGATATCAGAAAACAAAATATCTAGCTGAAGAATATTTAAAGTTTACAAATTTAGACTGGACGATTTTTCAGCCATCATTGATATTCGGTGATCCAAGAGGTGAAGGTAGGCCAGAGTTTTGCTCTCAGTTAAAAAAAGATATGTTAAGTCTTCCTTTTCCCGCACCAAATTTTCATCCAGGTTTAAATCCGATGAATGCTGGAAAGTTTGCAATGTCTCCTATTCATGTAAAAGATGTTGCTNAATTTTTTGTCAAATCAATTGAATTAAAAGAATCAATCAAGAAAACATATANNCTTGGNGGNGANGCNTATTATTGGAAAGATATTATNACNACTATTGCAAAATCNTATGGNAAGAAAAAATGGACTNTNCCNGCTCCTGCNNTAGGAGTTCAGNTNTTAGCTNCNTTTTTNGGTAGATTTTCATGGTTNCCNATNACNAAAGANCAAATTACAATGTTANTNGANGGNAATGTTTGNGNATCNNAAGANTTTTATANTNTATTNAAAATTGAACAAACTNCATTTAATACTGAAACANTATCTTATTTAAATANTTANGNANATNAAGATAGNTNATGNGATTNTTTTCNTTAATATTTATCNTTTTNCTTGTTGGAGGNATTGCATTTCTTTTNGCATGGAANCAACAAGANNNNAGTGACCTNTCAGTTAAGNTNNNNGNNGGNGATNNNGCNCCNTANTTTGAGTTGAAAGANCAAGATNNAAAGATTCGAAAATTNACTGATTATANAGGNNAGAGATTNGTAGTTTACTTTTTCCCNAAAGCNGATACTCCTGGATGAACAAAAGAAGCTTGCGGGTTCCGCGACATNTATTCNGANTATGAAANAGCAAAGATAATGGTATTGGGNATTAGTTANGATTCNCCAANAGGATTGAAAAAATTCAAAANAAANCANANGNTACCNTTTAATTTCTTATCTGATTCTAAGAANGANGTAGCTCCNAAATATGGATCTGCAGGNTTAGCTTGGCCAAAAAGAATGACTTTTATTNTTNATNAANATNGNAAAATTGAAAAAATTTATAGTNNAGTAAATGTAAANACTCATGCGGAGAAAATATTAGATGACTTNCTNGGTAAATAAAAACAGATTATTATTTTTANCATCATTTATTTTGTATTAATCTGNTNTTTGGTCAGNNTGTACCNCANNNNAATTCAAATCAGATCTACGGATTTATAACTGATAGTTTATCAGGAGAAGCCTTAATCGGAGCCAATGTTTTTGTTGAAGAATCTGGCAAGGGAATGGCTACTGATATAAATGGGTATTACGTCCTTTCAGAAATTGCTTCAAATGAAATAACCCTTATCGTATCATATGTAGGTTATAAAAGATTTGAAAAGAAAATAAATTTTGTGAATGACAATATTAATAATAAAAATTCAATTAATCTTGATATTGCGATGGATATTGAAGCGATAGAAATTATTGAGATTGATGTAAGCGCTGAAGAAATTGAGCGATTGAATAGAATTGAACCTAGTCGTATTTCGCTTTCACCTAGGGTTCTAAAAGCACAACCATCTCTTGCCGAACCAGACATTTTTAGAACCATACAATCTCTCCCAGGTGTATTAACTACTTCAGAGTTCAGTACTGGACTTGTTATTCGTGGAGGAAATACAGATCAAAATCTAATTTTGTTAGATGGTATAACTGTTTACAACCCATCGCATCTCGGTGGTCTTTTCTCAAATTTTATTGTAGATGCAGTAAAGGATGCCGAACTAATTAAAGGTGGTTACAACGCTGAGTATGGAGGTAGGCTATCAGCTGTATTAGATATCCGAAGTCGTGAGGGTAATAGGAACAAGTTTGAAGGTAGTACTAGTATCTCAGTCTTATCAGCACAGACTACCCTAGAAGGACCCTTTTTAAATGGTGCATGGTTGTTAGCTGGAAGGAGAACCTACTTTGATAAATTGTTACCCAAAGTAACTGATTTCGACTTTCCATATTATTTTTATGATCTTCAGGGTCACGTATTCACTGATCTAAATGAGAAAGATAGGATTTCCTTAAGCTTTTATCGTGGTGTTGATGATCTTGAGTATACAGATTTAGATCTTGATTCAGATTGGGGAAATGAAACCGCTAGTTTAGCATATCGTCGTGTTTTCAATGAAAAAATAATAGGAAATTTTTTATTAGCAAATAGTCGTTTTTATACGAGATTTGGTTTAGGTGGTGAAGCGGGAATTAATGAATACAACCCTTTAAGAGATGTAACATTGGCTGGTGATATATCTTATTTTAAAAGCCAGGAGCTCAATTTATTTTTTGGAGCTGAACTTAAAGATTTAGATATAAAATATAATTCAAGATTTAATGATGAAACTTTATTTGACTCAAAAACAACACCCTCTCAATTAGCTTTCTATTCGAAAGTAAAATGGAAGCCAAATAAAAGATTTATTATTGAGCCAGGCATTAGAATAAGTACTTTTTCGAGTCATAGTTCTGGATTATATCCCGACTTTCGCTTAAGTAGTAAATTTATAATTGATGATGATCGTTTTATTAACTTTGCCATGGGAAACTACCATCAATTTATTTCAACGTTTCAAGATGATTTCACACAACAGATACTTGATAGTTGGTTTGCAATAGATGAAAAAGGTGAGCCTTCACGAGCTTCGCAGTTTGTTTTAGGATACGAGCAATTTATGAATAGAGGAATAAAAGTTCAAATTGAAGGCTATTACAAAAACATCACTGATATGCTTACTTATGAAGAAAGACGAGCAACAACAGATGGTCGAGTAGAGAATGAAAGCATACTTGATCTTTTAACACCAGCTGATGGGTATGCATATGGAGCAGAACTTTTTATACAGAAATCAATAGGTAAGTTAAGTGGTTGGGCTGGTTATTCCTGGTCTGTAAGTAGAAAAAAAATGAACAATAAAGAGTACTTTACAAATTGGGATCGTTCTCATGTTTTTAATATTTTATCAAATTATCAAATAAATAAAAAGTGGGAATTTAATTTAAAATATACGCTTCAATCTGGACAGGCCTTTACCCCTATAAACGGTTACTTTTTAGAGAATCTTCCAGGAGGATCAGAACAGAATTATCGCACAATACCTGCAACAAGGAATGGTGGTAGATACCCATCATATCATCGTTTAGACTTAGGCGCAGTTTGGCATCAAAAGAGTTTTGATATATTTTTTCAAGTAATCAATGTGTACAATAGAGAAAATATTTTTACATATACTTATCCACTTGGGAATACGTTTAATGGAATTGATGATGATGGTGATTGGGATCGAAGAAAACATGATAGTAATGGAAATGGAAGGCCTGATAAAGGGGAGCCAAATGTCGATGAGAATGATGAAGGTCGCATACAAAGAAATGCTGTTAGTCTTTTTCCATTAATTCCAACAATTGGAATCACCTGGAATTTTTGATGAAAAAAGTATATATATTTAGTTTATTCCTTCTCATTATGGGTTGCGATGGATTTAATGATGCAGAATCTCCCTACATTGAAAAGTATGTGGTTTTTGCCAATTTATCTGGCAATCAAGCAATGATAAATGATACAGTTTTTGTTTCAAGAAGTGCTTCATTAGATGAAACTATAGATGCTGAAAAACTATGGGTAGATGATGCAAAAGTAACTATATCTGGGGATATGATTGATGTTCAAGCCTATCCTGTGTCTGGTCGTCCAGGTCGTTATCAAACAGATAAGTCAATTATTTATTTACCTGGGAAAACATATAAATTGACAGTTGAAGTTGGAGGACAAGTTTTGTCTTCAGAAACTACCATTCCAAAATCTTTAAATATTGATACTAAAACTGACTTGACAAGTTATACTTGTAGGGATGGTACTATTTTGGCAATTCCTGAAATTAATGTTAATAATATGGATGAAAATGGTGACCCAATTCAAGGAAAGGTGGATACTCTATTATATAACTATGGTCAATGTTTTACAGGAAGCTTCGCTTCGTATCCCATGTTTATGCTTGATTTTACAATAGATGACTCATCAAAGTTAGTTAGAACATTGACCTACGCTCTTGAGACTGATAGTATGGACTTAGAACCTGAAGAAAATGGTATTTTTTATGATTACAATTGGAATAGTGTTCGCGATAGCACATATATTAATTTGATTTACGATACCAGTTTTGTTAATAGAGTATGGAAGGGTCAATATCAGCGAGATATGAATAATAATCCATCAAGAGAGAATCCTTTTGTGTGGAATGTAGAAACAACACCTATTAGAATGAGTTGGTTATTCTTTAACTACTACGGTCTTCAGTTAATTACTGTTCAATCTACAGATAAGAACTATTATAATTATTTAAAAGGAGATCCGATAGGAAATAATATATACNTATTGCCNGGTTCAAATATTGATGGNGGTTATGGNTTATTTTCTTCTGATACTTCNNTATCATTTTATGTTTATNTAAAAAGAGGTAAAGACTACTCAAAAGATTCNTAAGNTCTGGATATCCTGTACATGTTAACTTNCATGTATAATGAAAGTTATAGTTTNAATCATTATTTGCAATAGTTGTTGNAACTNTTNTAATTCNTNTNANATTTGGCTNTATCCAATTGNNACNAAGCCANTAGNNTTATANTAATNACNGATTTATTTTATTNATTGAGGAGGNTTAAATGAANTCNTTAATNAAATATANTTTTNTANTATTTANNTTTNTATCNCAATCNTTNGGNTTAGANGANAANAANAAAGCTAANTATGATTTAGCNACACNATTTGCNCCATANAANNTTAAAAANCTTACTTANTCNACATCNNTNAATCCNAANTGGATTNAAGGAACANANAATTTNTGGTATGANTGGAAGTCNTCAGNTGGNAGTGNTTTTTATATTGTTGATCCNTTAAANGGAACCAAAGAAAAATTATTTGATAATGATAAAATAGCNTCTCANTTAACACGNTTAACACTTGANCCNTGGGATGGNAAACANTTNCCAATAGAAAAAATAAAATTTGTTAAANANAATATNNTTCAATTTGANGTTAAATCATCTCAAGATGANNANAAAGANGAAATAGANNATGATGAAAATCAAGAAGAANAAAAANGGANNAANANNAAANCNAAAAAGAAAANTTTTCATTTTGAATATGATATCAAAANAAAAACTTTAAGGGANNTAGATAAATGGGAGGCNCCTGANAATCATCCNGATTGGGCGAGNATATCACCTGATGGTAAAACAATCATTTTTGCACGTAATGATAACCTCTTTAAAATTGATGAATCTGAATATAATAAAGTNTTAGANGCTCGTCTTGATAAAGATAAAAAAGCAGCCGATNAAGCTTCAAAAAAACTAAAATTAGATGAAATCCAATTAACTTATAATGGTGAAGAGGATTTTAGTTATTCTAATTCAAGGTTCTGGGCTCGTGGGACTATTGATTCAAAAAGAGAAAAAGAAAAGAATGATCGAAAAAAAGTTAATGTCTATTGGTCGAAAGATTCTAAAAAGTTTGCACTTATTCGATCAGATAGAAGAGAAGTNAAAAATTTGTGGGTTATTCATTCAGTTGGNTATAAAAGACCTGANCTTGAGACATATAAATATGATATGGCTGGTGACTCCTTAGTTTCTCAGTATGAAATGATGACCTATGACTTAGATTCTGATCGCTCTACAGTGATTAATACGGAACACTTTAAAGATCAAAGAGTAGGAATCTATTCAGCAAGAAATTTTATTTATCCAGATAGTGATGAGCCAAGAAGAAATTTGTGGCTTTCTGAAGATTCAAAGCATCTCTATTTTTATAGACAAAGCAGAGATTGGCAAAAGGTAGATGTTTGTCGAGCTGATACTGAGACTGGAGAAGTAGAAGTGCTTTTTGAAGAGAGATTAAATACATATATTGATTTACAAAGACTTGAACTAATGGATAATGGAAATATGATTTGGTGGTCTGAGAGAGATGGATGGGGACATTTATATTTATATAATTCGAAAGGCGAAGTCCTTAAACAGCTTACAAGTGGTCCATTNTCAGTTCGTTCCGTTGTTGGTATTGATGAGGCTAAAGGGAATATATATTTTATGGCAAATGGAAAAGAAAAAGATGAAGACCCCTACTATCAACATTTATATCGAGTTTCAATGGATGGGACGCGATTAAAGTTATTAAATAGTGGNAATTTTGACCATCGAGTNAATATGGATGAATCAAATAAATATTTTATTAGTAATTATTCAAGGGTCAATACACAACCAAAGTCAGCTCTCTATAATNCCATGGGTAAAAAAATACTTGATTTGGAAGAATCNGATATGTCACAATTAACAGCTGCTGGGTTTAAGTATCCGGAGCCATTTCAAGTGAAATCAGCAGATGGTATTACAGATATATATGGGGTTATGACCAAACCTTTTGATTTTGATCCAAATAAATCATATCCAATTATTGCTTATGTATATCCAGGACCTCAAACCGAATCTGTGGCAAAAGCCTTCAATCAATTGAGGCATCACACAACGCACTTAGCTCAATTTGGATTTATTGTTATAACGATTGGAAATCGTGGTGGTCATCCTTGGAGATCAAAATGGTATCATAATTATGGTTATGGAAATTTGAGAGATTATGGACTGGCGGATAAAAAATCTGGAATTGAACAATTAGCTGCTAAGCATAGCTTTATTGATATGGATCGTGTAGGTATTTATGGCCATTCAGGTGGAGGATTCATGTCTACTGCTGCTATGTTGGTTTATCCTGATTTNTTTAAAGTTGCTGTTTCATCTGCTGGGAATCATGAAAATAATGTTTATAANAGTTATTGGTCAGAAAAACATCATGGTATTAAAGAANTTATAGATGATGAAGGTCGTATAACATTTGAATATGATATTGATAAGAATTCNGAANTNGCTAATAATCTCAAAGGTCATTTATTGCTTACTACAGGAGATGTTGATAATAACGTTCATATGGCAGGTACATTGCGTATGGCAGAAGCACTAATTAAAGCTAATAAGAGGTTTGACTTTTTTATATTTCCAGGTCAGCGTCATGGCTTTGGAAGTATGAATGATTATTGGGCATGGTTAAGAGCAGAATACTTTGTTAAGCATTTAATTGGTGATAACTATTGGAATGTTAATATCAATCAGTTAAATCTGGAGAAAGAACAAAATAAATAGGTGGTTTTATAATTAAAAATTGTAAGTCAATAAATGGATTCATGATAATATTTTGTTTTATTATATATGGATGTAATAACAGTAGNATTATAAATCCAAAAGGGTACACCACCGAAAATATAATTTTAGTTACCCTTGATGGNGTTCGTTGGGAAGAAGTATTTACTGGNGCGGACCCAAATATTATTAATAATGATACACTTGTTGTTGATGTTGAANAAACAAATAAAAATTATTGGCATGACAATGATATTCAAAGACGTAAGAAGCTGATGCCATTTCTATGGTCAACAATATCTCAAAGTGGTCAGATCTATGGTAATAAATTAAAAGGTAGTTCAATGGAGTTAACAAACCCCTATTTTTTTTCTTATCCCGGCTATAGCGAATTACTTACTGGATTTAGCGATGATAGTGTTAATAGTAATAATAAGAAATATAATCCTAATAAGAATGTATTAGAGTTTATGAATGAAAAAGATGGATTTAGAAATACTGTTGCAGCTTTTGCTTCATGGGATGTTTTTGATTGGATAATTAATAATCAGCGTAACTCATTTACTATTAATTCAGGTGCATATCCCTTAGAGGATAAAAGAATAACAGTTAAACAAAGATGGATGAATTCATTTATTTCAGAAATTCCTTATCCTGGATATGGTCGTGGAGTACGCTGGGATGTTTTTACTTATGAATATGCTTTTGAATACCTCAAATTGAATAAACCAAGAATTTTATATATTGGATTTGATGAAACAGATGGATTTGCTCATGATACAAAGTATGATAAGTATCTTTATGGTATTAATCGTTTAGATAGGTATATCGAAGACTTATGGACTTGGATTCAATCAAATGAAAAGTATAAAAATAAAACGACAATGATTATTACAACAGATCATGGTAGAGGAAAGTATAAAAATAATAAGTGGGGAAGTCATGGGTCGAGTATACCAAATTCAAAGTATACTTGGGCTGGTATCATAGGTCCTGATACACCCCCTAAAGGTGAGATAATACAATCAAATACTATTTATATGAATCAAGTTGCTGCAACAATTACTCATTTATTAGGTTATGATTATTCAACAAATGAGGAAGCTGGCACAGTTATTTATAATATGATAGCAAATTGATTTAAGGTGTTCCAACACCATGTGTCCAAACTAATGTACCTCCAAGGTAAGCTGTAAAAAAAACAGCACCTACCAATAAAGCTAAAAAAGCAAAAGCCATTATGTCGATTCGTCTATCATTTTTGTAATTATAGAATAAATAGATCCAAAAAATAAAAAAAACAATTGACCCCCAAGTCACCAAATTACCCATCGTTTCATGCAGCTTCATTAAGCTGATTATTTCAGTTGAATAATTATTTTTACCAGCTTTTACTAGTTCCCATTCTCCAGTAATTGAGGCAAAAATAGAAAACATTGCTGATAGACCAACTAACCATAAACCAATTGTTTTAGAAATCCAATTTGACTTAATAAGGTGTATTGAATGAAAAATAAATGCGCCAAAAAGAAATGCAATAGGGAAATGGACTAGGAATGGATGAAAAGTAAAAGACACTATATTAATTTAATTAATATAGTGTCTTTTGTAGCCCGTAGGGGAATCGAACCCCTGTTGCAGGAATGAAAATCCTGAGTCCTAACCACTAGACGAACGGGCCACTTTATATAAAATTTTTTCTATAAAGCGGTTGCAAACTTATATGCCCTAATCATTAATCAGCAAACTTTATATATTAGTCTTCTTTTACATCAAGGATGTCAAGTAGT
>PASX01000020.1 GCA_002713455.1 Fidelibacterota bacterium | reverse complement strand
TTTAATGACACCCGAAGAAGTAAGACATCATATAAAAACGTATGTATTGGTTTTTATTGCTTTAGCTTTTTTAACTGTAGTAACAGTAGCTATATCTTTCCTCGATCTTTCTGTAGGTCCTGCTGTTATTTTNGCACTAATTGTGGCAAGTATTAAAGGCTCTTTAGTTGCATGTTATTTCATGCATTTGATTGATGAAAAGGTGACAATATATTGGACTTTAATTGCAACGGTAGCGATGTTTTTGGTTCTAATGTTTGTACCATTGGGAGCAATGTTAAATCATACGCAGATGTAATCAAATGTCAATAAAATCATTCCATATAATCTTTATTTTCTTATCCATAGTCATGAGTCTTTGGCTTACAATATGGGGAATTAGTCACTCATCAATGATAAGTATAATTTCATTATTGGTAGGTATTGCTTTAGCGATATATGGATTTCAAGTAATTAAAAAATTTAGAACCATATAATTATAATGATGAAAAAATTATTACTAGGTAGCTTTATTTATTGCACTTTTTTTCTTCCAGATATTGCATTCGCCTGCGCAACTTGCTTTGGAGATCCAAATGCAGCTGCAACCCAAGGAATGAATAAGGCAATAATTACAATGTTAGGTATTACTGGTGGTGTTTTGAGTGGTGTTGGTTCATCTATATATATATTGAATAAACGATCAAAAAAATATTACAATTCTTTATCTGAAAAAAAGTCAATTGAGGATTAGGGCTCAGTGTTAGAAATACTGCAAAGATTAGGTCTCCCAAAAGTCTCTGCGTCAACGCAAGGTCCTGGGATTGATAATATCATTTCCCTTACACATTGGTTAATGTTAATACTATTTATTGGCTGGGGAATATTTTTTATTTATACGCTTATTAGATTCAGGGCTTCTAATAATCCTAAAGCTGATTATAAAGGAGTTAGAAATCATTATTCATCATATTTAGAAGCTACCGTTGCTATTATTGAAGTTGGTTTACTTTTTGGTTTTGCTTTTCCTATATGGGCAAGTAGAGTAAATGATATTCCGACTGGTCCTGATGTAGTAGAAATTCGTGTTGTTGGTCAACAATTTGCTTGGAATATACATTATCCTGGACCTGATGGTGTTTTTGGGACAACTTCTGTTAATCTTGTTGATGAAGCAGAAAACCCTATTGGTCTTGATCGATCAGATGATTTTGCTAAGGATGATATTTTTACTGTAAATCAACTTCACATACCTGTGAATGTACCAATAAATATTTCACTATCAACAAAGGATGTAATACATAACTTTAAGTTACCTGAATTAAGAGTTTCACAAGATGCAATCCCTGGTATGGAAATTCCAATATGGTTTGAAGCTACGATGACTTCTGAAGATTTCTTAAAAACTACTATAGGAAGTGGAAGAGAAGGTAAAGGTTTTGAGATTGCCTGNGCACAGCTTTGTGGACTAGGTCATTATCGTATGAAGGGTTTTTTAACTGTTCATGAAATGGAAGAGTATCAAGCTTGGCTTGATGAAGAACAAGAGTATCTTCAAGAACAAGGTGATGATGATGACTGGGGTGATGATGAATGGTAACTCTTTGGTTGTAAAATAAATTTACTATCCCCTATTTTAATTAAACGTTATTTATAGGGTTATTTTGCAAGTTATTATATGAATTTTTCATCAACGANTTTNTTACAACGACTCTCNAAAACAACTGTATTTTTTACATTATTACTCATATTTATTGGAGCACTAGTTAAGAGTCACGAAGTTGGNTTGTCTGTNCCTGATTGGCCTACTACATATGGTAAACAAATGTTTGCTTTCCCACTTTCAGAAATGGTGGGTGGAATATTTTACGAGCATGGGCATAGAATGATGGCTACTTTCGTNGGTTTTATTACATTGATTCAGGCGATACTTTTAGGTATCTCTAATAAACCAAAATGGATCATTAAAATTGGTTATGCATCATTATTGCTTGTAATTATTCAGGGTATTTTTGGAGGAATAACTGTTTTATATTTTTTACCAGCACCAATTTCTATTATTCATGGAATTTTAGCGCAAACTTTTTTTCTATTTACAATATTGATAGCATATGGCCTTTCAAATGAGCGTTCAAATAGAAAAGAAAGTGGTCACTTAATTCATTTAAGAAAAGTTTCTGTTACAATTTTAATTATGGTATATATTCAATTGATTTTAGGTGCGATTACACGTCATACTGCTTCAGGTATGGCAATCCCAGATTTTCCAACTATGGGTGGACAATGGATACCAACCTTTTCAGAAATAATGATTAACAATATTAATGTAATATTATTTGATTTAGATATTGATATGGTTGAGAGATACCAAGTTATAATTCATTTTTTGCATAGACTGGGTGCCTTGATTGTTAGTTTTACAATAGGATATTTTTTAATTCGTTATAAAAATTCAATTAAAAAAAATCAACTTATATATAAAACATTTATGGTTTTTTTGATTATTTTACTCATTCAATTAACCCTAGGAATTTTTACAGTTTTGTCTGAGCGTTTACCATATATAGCAAGTTTTCATGTAGTAACAGGGGCCCTTTTGCTTGGTTTTTCTTTTTTATTTATGTTGCGAACACACCCGACTAAGCTTAGAGATTGGTAGTAATGAAGCTTCATAAAGAAAAAGCAAAGTCAGTTTTACATATCTTTTTTGANCTTAGTAAACCAAATATTTTATCGTTGGTTTTGGTTGCAACATTTTTGGGTTACTACTTGGGTAATTTGGGTATGGGCTCAATTGAAATATTATTTTATACTTTATTAGGAACTTCAATGACGGCATCAGGTTCCGGAGCTCTAAATCATTATCTTGAAAGAGATGCTGATGCTTATATGACTCGCACAAAGAATAGACCCTTACCCGCAAAACTTATTTCACCAATAAAAGTTCTTATTTTTGGTATATGTATGGTAGTTATTGGAACAGTACTATTATTAGTAAAGGTGAATATGCTTACTGGATTTCTAGCCCTCTTAACTGCTTTCCTATATACCTTAGTCTATACTCCATTAAAAAGCATAACTTGGTTAAATACTTCTATTGGTTCAATACCTGGAGCTCTACCAATTGTTGGAGGATGGACTGCCGCAAAAGGTGAAATTGAAAC
Organism: Fidelibacterota bacterium; assembly: GCA_002713455.1. Lineage (GTDB taxonomy): Bacteria > Fidelibacterota > Marinisomatia > Marinisomatales > TCS55. The sequence goes on along the minus strand of PASX01000020.1, from coordinate 18,025 downwards.
AATGGCATGGGTTTTATTTGGGATCATGTATCTTTGGCAACATCCACACTTTTATGCAATTGCGTGGATTTGTAAAGAAGATTATTCTAAAGCTAATTATAAAATGCTTCCTGTAATCGATTCAACTGGCAATAGAACTATACGCCAAATATTTTGGCATCTTATTTTAATGATACCTATATCATTATTACCTGTTTTCCTAGGCTCTATGGGAATATTTTATCTATTAGGTGTAACAATTATAACTTGTGCTTTTTTTATTTCTGCAATTCCATTGGCAAGAAATCAAACTATTAAGAGTGCATTAATCTTGTTAAAAGCATCTGTTTTTTATTTACCAGCTTTATTAATTATTATTATTATTGATTTGAAATTATGATAAGTAAACAAATAAGGTTTTCGATCTATTTGATAATTGCAGCTTTATTATTTGCAACATTTCTGTTGAAAGACTCAAGTAAAGAAAATTCCTTGCCATTACTTGGTACGATACCAAAATTTAAATTTATTGATAGTGAAGAGAATCTANTTTCTCGTGATGATTTAACAGGTAAAGTTTGGGTNGCAGATTTTATTTTTACGACTTGTACAATGGCATGTCCAGTTATGACAGGAAATATGAACTTAATTCATAAGNCATTCAAAAATGATGATCAAGTTAGAATTGTTTCTATTTCTGTATACCCTGAATATGATACTCCAGAAGTTTTAAAAGAATACGCTTCTAGATACGATGCAAATACAGATCGGTGGCATTTTTTAACTGGGCCTGAAGAAGATGTAAAAGATGTGATTAAGAATGGATTTAAAATGGGTGATTACGAAGATATTATTTTTCATAGTGAGAAATTTGCCTTGATTGATCAAGTTGGAAATATACGTGGCTATTATAATGGTATGAAAACCGAAGATGTTAATAACTTGAAAAAAGATATTATTTATTTATTAAAACAAGGATAATAATGAACAAGGATAGTTTTTGGATTAGAATTATATACATAGTTTCCATAATTATTTGTTCTGCGGTTGCTTTTTTGATTCTAGGTCCTCGACCAGCTGGTATGGAAGGATCTATTGATGTTTCATCTCTACCATTTCTCAATGCATCACTTAATGCAATTACGACTGCATTATTGATTTATGGATATATTCTAATTAGGAAAAAAAAACGTCAGCTTCATAAAAATGTAATGTTNGCCTCATTTGGAACTTCTGCTGCATTTTTAGTAAGCTATATTATTTATCACTGGTTTAAAGCTGGACCAAAAAAATATTTAGGCGATTACTCTGAAGTGTATTTTTTTATTCTTATCACACATATTATTTTGGCGTCAATTATTATTCCATTAGCTTTAATAACTCTTTATAGAGGGTGGACAGAAAATCTAGTAAAACACCGTCGAATTGCAAAAATCACTTTACCTTTATGGCTTTATGTTTCTGTTACTGGTGTGGCAATATATATAATGTTATACTAAAGACGTTTTACTAGTCCGCCAAATTTCTGGTTTATCTCAAATCCCAGTTTATAAAAGAGTTCTGATTTAAAGAATCCGACAGTTACATATTTGAATTTTTTAATTTTTAATCTTTGATAAAGTTCTTCAATAAGTTTTATACTTAAATATCTCCCTTGATANTCAGGAATAATTACAATTTTTTCTAAATGAGAAATATTTTTTGAAGTTTTTTTCCAAAAGACTCCTCCAACCAAAATATTTTTNTCATTAAAAATAAGAAGAAATTTGTGTGATGGCTCAAATTGAACATCGAGTTTTGATTCAATTAATAACCTATGAAAAAGAGCTACTTCNTTAGGGTGAAAGGCAGGTCTTATAGTGAATGGTTTATTAGATGAATCTTTAATTCTTATAGACAAATCTAGTAATCCTCTATCNCCAAAATCGCGTGAAATTAATTCTGCATAATCAGCTGAATCAACATGCTCGAAAACAAGACGTGTTAAAAAATACTTTTCCGCTTTTGTTAAATCTAGTTCNTCATGAATTTTATGTATATATGTTTCCAGTCCTTCTTCATTAATCTTACTGTTTTTCATCATTATCATTAGTTGATTTAATTGATTAATTAAATCAATATTTGAATCTTTGAATACTGTCATAAGGAAAAATCGCAATCTTGTTTCAGGGTAACGATCCATAAGTAAATGAAGATTATAGTCTTTATATAAATCTAAAATTATTGAACCTCGGGCTTCATATGTAGCATTATGATTTAGATCAATCCATCGTTGATANCTCAATGATGCAAAAACCACCTCTTTACGTAATAATCCAAATTCATTTAGATCATCAATAAATGATTTTATTCGTTTTTTAGTAAGTCCAGAATCATNGTAGTCATTTTTTATGGTATTTAATAGNGTGCACCCTTCATTTATACCAAATGTCTCAATGACAACTGTAAATAAGATTTCCCATTCAGCCATTTTTTGTAGACCTGGAAATTGATTTTCTGTATCTATAATTAATTTATTGTTTAATGCTATTAATACTTCTTCAATTTTTGTTGCTTTTTTACGACCAGAAATAGAAATAAGACGTGTCCCTGTATAATAATCAAATTCTGGGATNATAAGATTTTGAGTTGAAGAGTCTTCTATCATTCTTTTTTGNCCTGATCTCTTCCAAAATTCTAAGTATGCAGCTGAACTATTCCAAATGTAATGAAGCCACCGCATTTGCCATCGATCTTTAAAATCATTAGATGCGATTTCTAATTTTTTTCTGATAAGGTATTGATGAACTGTTTCACCAGAAATATATTCTTCTGAAAAAATTTGATGGGAAGGCCAAAATGANCCAAAACTCTCTACAAGCTTATCTGAATTTATTTCAGCATTAAGTAATACTAGCCAATTTGTTTCTAGCTCGAATCGTGCTTTATCTAAATTTTCATTAATATTTATAACAAAATTATATGCTTGTTTATTCTCAAGTTGCACCAATATTCGCACAACATATTTTCCATGTCCTTTACCAATTAGAGTACACCAAATACCATCTTTAGTTATATCTTTTGGTTGTATAAGATTCCCATTAGAAAAAATATAAATCGATTCGTATACAAGTGATGTTTTATCAATAACGTTCTTCAAAATTTTGTTAAGATTAGATGGNATATTTATATCAAATTGAATCAAATCTTTTAATTTAATATCACCATTAATTACATTTGTATTAATCCAATTTTTAAATTCCTTATTCAAAATATTTAGATTTGATTTGGCCAATTTAGAAATAGAAGAAGTTTTATGCTTAAAAATCCAAAGTGTTAATTCACCTCTCACAGTTGAATAGAATTTTGGAGTATTGATCGTCAGCTTGGTAATAAAANTAATAAGTATTTCCGCTATTTCCTTTTCAGGATTTTTTAATTTTGGATTATAGCGCAACTCTTTTAGAAAAAACACAATTGATTTCAGGTGAGAAAAATTAAAATTATTTAAATCTAATTGAGATAATATTTTAAGATTATTTGTTTTTTTTAATAAATCAATAAACATTTCACCGCTTATGAATGGTATAAGTTTTTGAAATGCCATTCCCCAAACTTTTTCATCAGGATGATGCTTTAGCCTAAGTAATTGATCTTGAATAAGTGAGGCATAATTTGGGTATGATAGTCCATTCTCGAGATATTTTATTGCTTTACTCACAGTACTATTATTTTTATTTAATAAGCCAATTCCTGCNTGATGTAATAATGTTAGATTATATTCATNGTNATTAAATATTTTTTCTTTNGCAGAATTACTCATTTTATTAAATGGAATTTTATTTAGAAATAATGAGATGGAATGATATGGCTCAAATGAGATTAATCTAAAAATAATTTCACCTGTAAATTCAATAAGTGATTTGTTGCCAATCCAAAGGCTAGGATCTCTAAATAGTTTTTCTANATCAATTATTGAATCTTTAGTATAATAAGTAAAATCTCCTATTATTAATAAATTTTTAGACCATTTTAATTTTAATCCTTCTTTAAGTCCATACTCTTTAATCATTTTTCCGTCCCATGTAATATCTCTACGCGTAAGGCTTTTTTCTCTCATAAGCCAATTTGGAACTCGGATTTCATAATTTGATCTTATTAAGCTAATATGGCTTTTTTCATACATTGGATCAATAACATCAGAAAAATTCTTTAATATATTTTTTCTTTTATATGTATTCTTAGCTGTTATTTCATCTTTTGATTTATCAAAATTTCTTTTGATGAGTGCGTAGTTTACAATTCTCTCATAAGGTGGTAAAAAAGTATTAATAGAGAAGACCAGCGAGCTATAATAGGTGCGGATTTGTTCTGAAGACATATCATTTAGATTGATTATTTCATTTTTCACTTCAGGATAGATAAGTACTGTATTGAATTCTTTACCATCACCTACAAGGAATACAGATTTGATTGCTTCAAAGTCTTTAAATAGATTTTCAATTTTTTGAGGTGCAATAGTTTGCCCACGACTATTTTTATAAATTTCTTTTTTCCTATCAACAATAAAATAATGATTTTTCTTTTTTCGAAAAATATCTCCTGAATGGAACCACCCTTTATTATAGGTATTTTTAATTTCATCTTTAAAATATCCAGGAGAAACATATGGGCCATGCATTAGGAGTTCATTGTCTTCAGCAAGCTTAAGTTGTATTCCAGGAAGAGCTTTGCCAACTGAATCCACTACATAATCATTTGGAGGAGTCATTGTAATTCCACCTGTTGCTTCTGTCATACCATAACCGCTTAATAAAGATACGCCACTCTTACGAAAGAAATTAAAAATATCTGAGTCAAGATAACCTGCTGCTGATAAACCCCATTTAAGATTTCCTCCAGTAATTGACTTTACTTTTCTTTCTATTTCTACATTTGTTAATTTTTCTAAATCAACAGATGCTTCTACTTGCTCATAGATCTGAAACCAACGCTTTGGTATAGATATAAAAATAGAAGGATTACTTATTTTGAAATCTTTTAATAAGCTTTTAAATGAGGTTGATTCAGTAAATGTGTAAGTTGCTCCCCAAAAAATTGAGCCCATCATTTCAAACCATCTTCCAAAAGTATGATATAATGGCAGGTAGCAAAGAAAACTATCATCAGGCCCAACTTCAGGCATTGCCAATGCTCTAGCAAAACGTTTTGTTATGATATTAGTCTGATTGAAGATTATTCCTTTTGGATTGTCCGTGGTCCCAGAAGTATACATTATAGTACTTAACTCATTAAGATCATGTTTGGATGGTTTTTGAAAACTCTCTTTATTGCACTCATTTAAAAAATTATCCCATTCTTTATTATTATTTATTTCAGTAATTAATAAGTCATGACTTCTTTTGTTAATTTGATCAATAAATTTTTCAGCACTCGATGAATCAATAAATAAATATGATATTTCAGCATGTGATAAAACATAATCAAGATGATTCGAGGATAAATTTATAGGAATAGGGACAACAGGTATATTGTATGCTAGGCAGGCTAGATCAATAAGAGCACCTCTAGGGCTATTGCTTGATAAAAGGCCAATAGTATGATTTTTTGTAAAATTCGATTTAAGAAATGTTCCAATAGCTTGAATTATATGCCAACTCTTATTGTATGATAAAGCAGATATAGACTTGTTTGATATTGTTTGGAATAATGGTTTTCCCCCATATTGTTTTGCTCTTTGTTGTAAAAGTGAATATATATTAAAATTCGATTTTTTTATTAACCTTAGCAATAAATCAAACCATTCATCAGTTTTATTTGAAGAAGAAATGATTTTGTTTACAGCTGGGAGATGACAAATTTCTAAAAAATTATGAATTAAGAAATTATTTTTCTCATTAAGTAGCAACTCTGCAGAATCAAATAAATTTTTTAAATTGACTTCAGATTTAAATGCACATTCAATCGTTTTGTGGATTTGTTGCATGTATAAAATTAGATAATTCAATTAATACAACCTTCATCTATATAGTTGTTCAATATTTTTGATTTCAGTAAGTTTTGAAGGTAAAGAATTAGATCTATTTCATGACTAAAAAAGTAAAATATTCTACTACTGAAGTTGCAAAGTATCTTTCTGATGCTCCAAAAGCAATCAATGCATTCATATCTGATTTAGAAGAACAGATTCAGAATTTAGCAAATATTGGTTTAGCGCTCTCGAAAGAAAGAGATATGGATAAATTGCTTGAAATGATACTTCTTGAGGCAAAACGGATAGCAAACTCTGATGGTGGAACCCTTTACATGATGACTGATGATAATCGTCTTCGTTTTGAAATTATGATGACTGATTCTCTTGGAGTTCATAATGGAGGAACATCCACGGAAAAAATACCTGAAACAATTTACCCTGTAAAATTATATGATGATGAAGGTAATGCCAATAAATCAATGGTTGCAGCATATGTTGGACTTACAGGTGAAACTGTAAATCTTCCAGATGCATATAAGGCAGAAGGATTTGATTTTACAGGAACAAAAATGTTTGATAAGAAATTCGGATATCATTCTAAATCATTTTTAACTGTACCATTAAAAAACCATGAAGATGAAATTATAGGTGTGCTGCAATTATTAAATGCTCAAACTCAAAAGACTAAAAAAATAATTTCTTTTAAACCTGAAATCCAAAAAATGGTAGAAGCTCTTGCAAGTCAAGCAGCGGTGGCTATCACAAATAAAAATCTTATCAGAGATCTAGAAGCATTATTCGAATCCTTTATTAAGTTAATTGCATCCGCAATTGATGAAAAATCACCCTATACTGGAGGTCATTGTGCTAGAGTTCCTGAGATTACAATTATGCTTGCAGAGGCTGTAGCAGACACAAAAGATGGACCTTTTGCTGATGTTGTTTTTTCAGAAAAAGAAATGTATGAATTAAAAATAGCAGCATGGCTTCATGATTGTGGCAAAGTTGCAACTCCTGAATTTGTTGTTGATAAATCGACTAAACTAGAAACTATTTACGATCGTGTTAATGAAGTTGAGACGCGCTTTGGAATTCTTAGGCGTGATGAGGAAATCAAACGTTTAAAAAAAGAATTAGTGATACATAAAGATAAATCTTTATCATCTAAAGATAAGACTACAAAGCTTGATCAACTAAAGAAAGCTTATCGNGNTAANCTGAAACAATTAAAAAATGATCTTGAGTTTGTTAAAGAATCNAACTTTGGAGGTGAATTCATGTCAGGNGANAAAAAGGATAGAATNCATGAAATTGCTAACTATAAATGGAAACCTAATGGTAAAATTCATAATTTTTTATCAGATGATGAAGTATACAATTTAACTATTCCAAGAGGAACATTGACACCTGAAGAAAGAAAGGTAATTAACGATCATATTGTTGTTACAATTAAAATGTTAGAAGAGCTTCCCTATCCTAAGCATCTTCAAAATGTTCCCGAGTTTGCTGGAGGTCATCATGAAAAACTTGATGGAACTGGATATCCAAAAGGTTTAATAAANGATGATATGTCGGTCCAAGCTAGGATAATGGCTATTGCTGATATTTTTGAGGCGTTAACAGCTAAAGATAGACCCTATAAAAAGGGAAAAACATTAAGTCAAGCGATGCGAATTCTTGGATTTATGAAAGATGATGCACATATTGATATAGATCTATTTGAAATTTTTGTTAAAGAAAAAATATATATGAAGTATGCTGAAGGGTTTTTAGATCCTGAGCAAATTGATGAAGTTAAANTTTAATTATTTTTTNGATTAAATGACTTTTGAAATTGTATTTGTTATTGGCATAATTATATTTGCCTTTATATTATTTGTCACCGAAAAATTTAGTTTAGATGCAACAGCTTTATTAGTCCTGACAATTCTTTTATTAGGTGGCTTTTTATCGATTGAAGAAGCTATATCCGGTTTTTCAAATCCAGCAGTAATAGTAATTTCACTATTATTTGTTTTAAGTCATGCTTTACAAAAAACTCGGATTCTTGAATATTTAATTGTTCGAATTAATCAAATAGTATCACGTTCCAGAACTGTAGGCTTGGGGGTATATTTATTTACAATTAGTGTNGCTAGTGCCCTAATGAATAATACTGCAATTGTAGCTGTTTTTATGCCAGTAACAATTCGTTTAGCTCATAAATATCATTTAAGTCCATCAAAACTTTTGATTCCTTTAAGTTATGCTGCAATAATGGGTGGAACATTAACATTAGTTGGTACTTCAACAAATTTATTAGTTAATTCCATTTTTGTTCAAAATGGTGGAGTTAGTTTAGGTATGTTTGAATTTGCCAAATATGGCTGGATTATTTTAGTTATTGGTCTACTCTATATACTTTTCATTGCTCCAAAAATCTTGCCATCAAGAACGGTGACTTCAAGCTTAACGCAAAGTTATCATATGGCAGGTTATTTGACTGAAATGAAAATTTTAGAAGGTTCTCCATTGGTTGGTTCTACTTGTCATGATCGAAGTATTAGTCATAATTACGATGTTATTGTTTTAGATGTTCAGCGAGGTGGTAGTTTAATCTCATATAATGTCGGTGAAAGACAGCTGCAGGTAGGAGATATTCTTTTTGTGAAAGGATCCCTTGAGAGCTTTCTTAGAATGAAAGAGGTAGAAAAAGTATCTTTATTAACTGATGAAAAGTTGACCCAAAAAGAGCTTGAGCAGGAAGATAATATATTAATTGAATGTATGGTAAATGATCAGTCTGATTTGGCTGGCCGTACTCTGATGAGTAGCAATTTCAGAAAACGTTTCAATGCATTTATATTAGCTATAAGACGTGATGGGTCAATTATTCGTAAGAAAATTGCACATGTCGTTATTCAAACTTATGATACTCTTTTAGTATACGGAGGTCGTAAACAACTTGATAAATTAGCTAATAGTGGTGAATTCATTTTGCTGGGTGAAGTTAAAGAAGATTTAGTTAAAGTAAAGTTTTGGTGGATCAGCGTATTATCCATAATCATGACTATTTTATTAGCTGCGTTAGGAATCCTCCCTATTCTAAAGGGTGCAATGTTAAGTGTTATTATATTAATGGTACTTGGAGTTATAACGCCTAATGAGGCTTATCAATCAATTCATTGGCAAGTTATAGTTTTAATAGCGGCTTTAATTCCTTTGGGAATAGTTATTCAAAATACTGGAACAGCAAGTTTAATTGGAGATTCAATATTAGATCTTGTTCAAAAGTTTTCTTACGCTTCACAACCATATATTTTATTAGGATTAATCTATTTTATTACAATGATATTAACTGAAGTCTCATCTAATACAGCAACTGCGATTATTATGACACCAATTGTTTTATCTATAACTTCAACTGTTGGGATTGACCCCAGACCATTTATTTTTAGTGTTTGTTTTGCATCTTCAGCATCATTCAGTACACCGGTTGGATATCAAACTAATTTAATGGTTTATGGGTCAGGGGGATATAAGTTTTCTGATTTCATAAAAGTTGGCATTCCACTATCGATAACTTTTTGGATAACTGCAATAATATTTATTCCAATTATTTGGCCATTTTAGCCTTATTAAATAGTGCTGAGTCGTAGAAATTTTCTAGTATAAATTCAGCGCTTATGGATGAGTCTAAAAAACGCCATTCGCGTTTGCAATCATTTATTGATAATCCTTCAAAATCATTATGGTATTTGGCTATTCCAATCATTGCTGGAATGGGAATACAAACATTGTATAGTATTGTTGACATGCTATTCATTGGAAGATTGGGTGGTGATGCTATAGCAGCAGTTGCATTTAATTTTCCAATTTTCTTTTTTGTTATGGGTTTATCATTTGGTTTGGGAAGTGGTGTAACAGCCTCTATTGCTCGATATATTGGTTCTAATGATAAAGTTAATGCTGATAATGCTGCAGAACATGCTGTTGTAATTGCGTTCCTAATTAGCTTATTGCTCACATCATTAGGTTTAATTTATGGTAAAGAAATTTTATTTAAAATGGGATGCACTTTAGAAGTTCTTCCGGATGCATGGGAATATCTTAAGATCAGTTGTTATGGATTATCATTTGGTGTTTTTTCAGGGTTTTTTAGATCAATTTTGGCCGGTGAAGGGGACATGAAATTTCCAATGTATTTATTTGGGCTTGGCACAGTATTGAATATTATATTAGATCCAATTTTTATTTTTTTACTAGACTTCGGTGTATCAGGTGCGGCATGGGCAACAACAATTAGTCAAATAGTCGTTTTCATAATATTTGCATTTATGCTTTTTGTGAAAGAACATGCATATGTCCAATTTAAATTGAGAGATTTTTCTCCATCCTACAAAATTATTATGGATATTATCAAAGTAGGTGTACCAGCTTCAATTTCAATGATTGTAATGGCATTAGGTCAGTTGATTTATAATCGGATGTTGGCAACATTTTCTACAGATGCAGTAGCAGCTTATCAAGTAGGTGGTCGTATTGATATGGTCGTTTTTCTTCCTATATTTGGAATTGCTTCAGCTCTTACAACAATGGTAGGAATGTTTTTCGGGGCTAATGAAATTGAGAAAATTCGATATATTACTAAGTACGGTATATCAAGAGCAGTTATTATTACATCGATTGGTTCGATATTATTGTATATTTTTTCACCTTTAATTATTTCTGGCTTTACAAATGACTTACAGATAAAGAAGATTGCGATAGATTACCTTAGAGTTATTGCTTTTCTTTTTCCTTTTATAGCAATTGGATTAACAATTGGACGTATTTTACAGGGAATTGGATTGGGAATGCCATCTTTAATTATTACAACTATACGTGTAATTGGCGTTGCTGGTCCGTTAGCTTATTACTTTATTTTTATTCAGAACAAACCTTTAGAATGGATGTGGTACGCAATGTTCATTTCTGGAATTATAGCAACATTAATTTCAGTTATATGGTTATTATATGCATTCCGTAAGTTCCTAGTCGCAAAACCATTATAGAAGGAGGTATTTTGGCGTTGCTTTCAAATAAAGAAATCTCACTGGCTTTGTCAAGCCTAGATGATTGGTCTTTTTCAAATAATAAAATACATAAGAATTTTTCGTTTAATACCTATATGGATGGAATTGCTTTTGTAAATCAATTGGCAAAAATTGCTGAAGAAAACAATCATCATCCCGATTTAACAATTGGATGGTGTAAAGTAGGAGTGACATATACATCTCATGATCAAGGCGGCGTAACTAAAGAATGTTTAATGATGGCTAAGTTTACAGATGAAATTCTATAGGCAATAGAAAACATAGATCATGATTAAAAAATTGTTTCTGGGNAGCTTTATTTCCTCTATCATGNTGGGACAGCAAGNGGCACCTGCATTAAGAGCAACTTTAACTCCTGTTTTGGATGGGGATGTGATTAATGACTCAGCATGGTCTAATGTAGATGCTATAACACTCTTTACTCAAAAAACACCAGATGAAGGACAAGNAATCTCTGAAAAAACAGTGGTAAAAGTTATGTATTCAGATAAATTCTTTTTTGTAGCTGTAATAGCATATGATAGAGATCCAAACAAAATTATAGTTTCTGATACAAGGCGAGATTCACCACTAAATAATTCTGATAGTTTTTCTTTTATTATTGATACTTTTCATGATTATCAAACTGGTTATTTATTTGGTACAAATCCCGCAGGAATTGAGTATGATGCTCAAATCACAGGNGGAGGAGAAGGTGGAAGNATGACGCGTAGATTCAGCGTTGGGACTGGTGGAGGATTTAATGTGAATTGGGATGCTGTATGGGAAGTAAAATCTAAACGTGGTGATTATGGATGGAGTGCAGAATTTGCAATTCCATTTAAAACNTTGCGCTATAAAAAGAGTGATGATCAATCCTGGGGAATTAACTTTGAACGTGTGATTGGTCGAAAAAAAGAAGAAGCACACTGGTCTCCTATTCCAAGACAATTTACAATGAACCGTCTAGTATCAGCAGGTACACTTACTTCTATGAATGTACCCAATGCTAGAAATATCAAAATTATGCCATATTTATTGGGTCAGAATAATAAAATTAAAAATGAAATCCAATCCTCAGATAGTGATGGAAATTTTGGTTTGGATGCTAAAGTAAGTATTGGTTCANCTATGACATTGGATCTTACCTATAATACAGATTTTGCCCAAGTCGAGGCAGACGATCAACAGATTAACCTAGATAGATTTAGTCTGTTTTTCCCTGAAAAACGTGCATTCTTTTTAGAAAATGCTGGTCTTTTCTCTGTAGGAACTGGTGGCGGTTACTTTGGACCAGATATTGAAATGTTTTTTAGTCGTCGTATAGGCGTTGGTCCTAGCGGAGAACCAGTGCCTATTTTAGGGGGAGGTAGGCTAACTGGTACTGTCGGAGGCATGAAAATTGGATTATTAAGTATGGGAACCAAAGCAGTGAAGGGTATAACGGATGCTAACCAATATTCATTATTCCGATTAAAAAAAGAATTNCCAAATCGGACTCATTTTGGTGGTATGGTAACAGCACTTAATCATGGTGGTGCTGAAGGATACTTAAACCAATCATACTCATTAGATTCTCAGATTGGTATTGGTCAACTAAGTAAATTTATTGTTTTCGGTGCTATAACTGAAACACCTGGGATGGATAATGACAATGCTTATGCTTACAGGTTTGAATTGGCTAGAGATACTAAGCAAGTGTCTACATCTATGTCCTATAATGAGGTGGGGAAAAATTTTAATCCAGAAATGGGTTATCTGAAACGTGANAATTATAGAAAGTGGTCTGGCCGAATTTTTACACGTTTTCGACCTCAGAATAAGTTTGGTATATTAGAGCTAAGACCACATGTAAATTTCGATGGTTATTGGAAATTAGATGGTTTCCAGGAGTCTGGTCGATGGCATATTGATAATCATTGGGAATTTAGATCTGGTTTTCAAATTCATACTGGTACAAACTTGTTAAGAGAAGGTGTGATTGAAGAATTTGAAATTGCTGATTCAGTGATTGTTCCAAAAGGAATTTATGATGATCAAGAGCTNCAAATTATGATTATGACTGATCCTTCTAAGTCGATTAGCTTCAGTTCGATGAATCGTATTGGAGGTTTTTTTGGAGGAGACCGAATTAATGTAACACCCACTGTTCGGTTTCGATTTAAAGATAAAATTACATCTGAATTGAGTATGAACTACAATAATGTCAAGCTCCCTTTTGGTAATTTTACTACAAATCTAATTCGTGCAAGAATTACTTATGCTTTTACCCCAAGAATGTATATTCAGTCTTTAATTCAATATAATAGCCGATCGGATCAATGGTCGATGAACGGTCGATTTACTTGGCAGCAGTCTGCAGCTACTGGATTGTACTTAGTCTATAATCATATTCAGGATTATGATGGTATACCGATCGAATCAAGCACAAAATCATTTGTCATTAAATATAGCTACTTATTTGATGCATTTTAAAAATTAGAAATCTAATAACTTTGGAAATCTATGAAATTAATTTTTAATTCAATTATATTTANNATCACCACATTTAATTTTTTGTTATCAGAAAGTATTGCGCCTGTGGTTCGTTCTACAAAACTCCCGGTTATGGATGGGAACGTTATAGATGATGAAGCATGGTCTTCCATAAATCCAATTATTTCATTCACACAAAAATCACCAGATGAAGGTCAGGTTGCAACAGAAAAAACAGCAGTCCGGATAATGTACTCTGATCAAATGTTTTATGTCTCTGTTATTTGTTATGATTCTAATCCCAAAGGAATAGTTATCTCAGATACTAGACGAGATGCACCTTTAAATAATACTGATAGTTTTATGTTTATTCTAGATACATTTCATGATCAGCAAAATGGTTTCGTATTTGGNACTAATGCAGGAGGTATCGAATATGATGCCCAAGTTAGCGGTGGTGGTGAAGGTATGTCTATTAGTAGTACCCGTCAGTCTGTTGGTGTAGGTGCTAATTTCAATATTAATTGGGATGCNGCATGGGATGTAAAAACTGAAATTGGAGAATATGGTTGGAGTGCTGAATTTGCAATTCCCTTTAAGACTTTAAGATTTTCAAGTGATAAAGATCAATCATGGGGCGCAAATTTTCAGCGTACTATTGCCCGAAAAAATGAGCATNTNTTTTGGTCTCCTATACCAAGACAATTNAGTCTTAATCGCTTAGCNCTNGANGGNACATTGACAGGNATTAATGTGCCAACNGATNGNAATATNAAATTGATGCCTTATGTNTTAGGTAACAATAATAANGTAATAAATGAAACAAGCTANTCANANTCTGAAGGAGACTTTGGNTTNGANGCAAAAGTTGGNGTGACNTCTAGTCTNACAATGGATATTACATATAATACTGATTTTGCNCAGGTTGAAGCAGATGAACAGCAAGTAAATTTAGATCGATTTAGTTTATTTTTTCCTGANAANAGAGCTTTCTTNNTNGANAATGCTGGACTTTTTTCTGCTGGNGAGAATACATATTATGGTCCTGATATTGAAATGTTTTTCAGTCGTCGAATTGGAATTGTNAGTGGAANTNGAGTTCCANTNCTTGGNGGGGGTAGACTTACTGGTGATTTANGAGGGTTNAANCTNGGTATCTTAAATATGAGGACTGGTTCNGTAAAAAATGTTTCAGATGGTGATGATTATGGTGTTTTTCGTTTAAAAAAAGAATTNCCTAATCGAACTTACTTTGGAGGAATGGTTACGAGGAAAAAAGGTTTGGGAGATGANGGNTATATTAATCAATCTTATTCTNTTGATGGAGCNCTTGGAATNGGAGANGCAATTCAATTNATTGGTTTTGCTGCAAAAACTGATCCTGCNCCNGGNATAAAAGGNNATAATGATTCTTATGCATATGTATTGGANGCAAATAGAAATACNCAGTCTTTNACAAATCAAATNCGTTATTCTGAAGTTGGTNAAAACTTTAATCCTGAAATGGGTTTTGTTAAACGACTAGGTTANNGAAAGGTTTTNTTNCGCATNNTNAANAGAACAAGGCCAAAGGATTTCTTNGGTATTTTAGAGCTTCGNCCTCATATNACTTATTGGGGATATTGGAANCTTGAGGATGGATTTCAAGAGACTGGNTTTTTACATATTGATAACCATTGGGAATTCAGAAATGGATTTAGAATTGATACTGGAATTAATTTTACTANGGAAGGTGTTGTAGANTCATTCCAAATTGTAAGTGGNNAATGGGTTCCTCCAAGNACTTATGATAACAAAGAANTTCATNTTCGTACAAATACNAANTTAACTAANCCNTTTAGNATTATNTTAGTAACTAAAATTGGNGGATTTTTCAATGGTGATAGNAAAAACTTTGATACTACTTTACGTTATCGTTTTGGNGATCGATTTACNTCTGANNTNATTTCAAAATATAATGATGTAAAATTAGATGATGGAGGTGAATTNATTACTCATTTAATNCGTNGTCGTTTAACTTANGCNCTANCATCAAATATTTATATACAATCTCTTCTTCAATATAATAANCAATCNGATGAATGGTCCATGAATTGGAGATTTATATGGCAACAATCTGCTGCCACAGGGCTNTATATAGTATATAATGAGGCTCAAGATTATGATGGTATTCCAATNNCAAAAAGCACAAAATCATTTGTACTNAAATATAGCTATCTTTTTGATATAATGAATTAAAATCACAATTTTCCCAATTAGAATTGGGTGTATATTTTAAGCCATGTTGAGAGAAATTCATGACTGACATCATATTGGGGCTAATTCAAGAAACTATTAGCGGTTTAGCTTTGGGATGTATCTATGCGTTAATTGCTTTAGGCTTTACTCTTATTTATAAGGCCACAGAAGTTGTTAATTTTTCGCAGGGTGAAATAATGATGGTTGGAGCTTATGTAAATTTCTTTTTTTTAAATCTTCTTATGGCACTTAGCGGAGGATTGAATGGTTGGATATTCCTTTTAGCATTCATTGGGTCAGTAATATTTGCGGTTTTATTTGGAATTATTATGGACTTCATTATTAATAAACCTTTAAAAGGGGAGCCAGTATTTTCGATTATTATGGCTACAATTAGTCTAGCAATAATTTTAAGATCATTAACTGCTATTCTTGCTGGACCATTAAGTATAATTCCAATTTCACCATTTGGTGATCAGACATTTTTTTTAAATGGTGTGGTGATTTCAATCTTAGATATTTCTATCATTTTTTCTGCAATAATTATTATGTCAGGCTTCTATTACTTTTTTAATTATACTAAATGGGGAATATCAATGAAAGCAACTTCAGCTGATGCAGAGGCTGCACAGCTATTAGGTATACCTGTAAATAAAGTTTATCGCTATGTATGGATATTTGCATCATTAGTAGGTGTCCTTAGTGGAATAATGTTAGCTCCTCGGATGGCTTTAATAGATACTTCAATGTCCTTTTTAGGGTTGAAAGCTTTTCCTGCTGCAATTTTGGGTGGTTTTGGTTCTATAAAAGGTGCAATTATAGGTGGTATAATTTTAGGAATTATTGAAACAGTAAGTTTAGGAACATTATCATTCCATTTTTCATGGATTAAGGAAATAAATGATATTATTGTTTGGATTGTACTTATCGCTGTTTTGATGATTAGACCAGACGGATTATTTGGAGTTTCAAAAGTAAAGCGAGTCTAATGAAAAGTAGATTTGAAAATGAAAGCTTAAAATGGATTCCTTTCTTAATTCTATTTGTAATCTTTTTACCCTTTGTTCTTAAGAGCGCAACTTTTAGTTATAAATATTATCTCTATGTAATTAATCTAGCAGGGATTTATATAATTCTTACAATTGGATTAGATATTCTTAGTGGGTATACAGGTCTTATGTCTTTAGGACATGCTGCATTTTTAGCTCTTGGTGCATATTTTTCAGCTATCATGGTAGATCAGTTAGGTATACCATTTGAATTGTCTTTGTTTTTAACTCCGCTTTTAGTTGGTTGTTTTGGGTTTGTAATTGGTTTTCCAGCATTGCGTGTCCAAGGAATATATCTCGGTTTAACTACAATGGGTTTTGGCTTTATTGTTAAAAGATTAATTATTGTTTTTAGTAGTTGGACAGGGGGATCTGCTGGCCTTCGTGTATCTGATGCAAAACTATTTGGCTGGACTATAAATAGTGATTGGGAAAATTATTTTGTGATTTATTTCTTTGTAATCATCTCTGTCATAATTTGCAGAAGACTAGTTAAATCCAAATTAGGTCGTGCATTTATGTCAATTCGTGACTCAGAACAAGCTGCTATAGCTTCTGGAATTAATTTACCTAAGTATAAAATGATTTCTTTCTTTATTTCTGGTTCTTTTGCGGGTCTTGCGGGAGTTCTATTTGCCCATACAAGTAATTTTATATCAACTGATCATTTTGATATATTGTTATCAGTATATTTTATAGTTATGCTAATGATTGGTGGTATGGGATCCATATATGGTGCAGTATTAGGAACATTATTTATAGTTTTAATGGAAAATTTATTTATACCTTTATTTGAAGATAGCCTTTCTAAATACATGTATTTAGAAACAGGTGACTTCCAAGCATTCATGTTCGGTTTGATTATGCTGATATTTATTATATTCCAACCTTTAGGATTTTATGGAATGTGGCTAAAAATGAAAATTTACTGGAAAATTTTTCCCTTTAACCCGCGAAAGCGATTTATTTAAAAAAAGGAGGATTTATGAAAAATTTCTTTTTCATGACCCTATCCGCATCTTTTTTAATTATTGGATGTGGTAATCAGACATCTTCACCAGGTATTACTGATAATGAAATACTTATTGGTAATATTCAAGATCTAAGTGGTCCAATTAAAGAACTAGGATTTCTCATCCCTGCAGGATCGCAAATGTATTTTGATTATATAAATGAACAAGGAGGTGTAAATGGTAGAAAAATACGAATGATTACTGAAGACCATGGTTATACTCCTCAAAAATCAGTAACGGCAGCAAAAAAATTAATAGATAAAG
>PASX01000019.1 GCA_002713455.1 Fidelibacterota bacterium | reverse complement strand
GCCAAACTAATCTGGAAATTTTTAATTTTTCATCTACAAAGCTTACGCGGGCTTGATTTTTCTTTTTATTATCATGTACTACAATATATCCATTATTAAATGGTGCGACACCACTAATAGAATATTCTCTTGTATCATGAATTTGAGACCAGTTATATCCCTGCCCAAGTAAAACTAGCGGTGTAATTAAAATTATTAATTTATTCATTATTCCAGAATTTGAAAGGATTCTCAGATAAGTATGCATTAAAATATTTATGATCACCAGTTACCTCTTTTTTAATCCACTCTGGCAAGCTAAATAATTCGTTTTCTGATTCTAATTCAATTTCAGCAAGCCAAAGACCTTTATTTTCTTTATGAAATTCATCTACTTCCCAAAGTTTTTTATCTATTGTTATTTTGTAACGTGTCTTATAAATAATTTTATCATTAAATAGTTCTACAAGAGATTTTGCATCTTCTAGCGGAACTTCATATTCAAATTCATTTCGAGTCATACCTTTTTCGCTTGTTTTTATTGTCAGTAGTGCAATACTACCCTTTATTCTAATTCGAACAATTCCTTGATCATTTATAGCTATATAAGCTTGAATATATTCTTCACCAATAATATTTTTAGGAAGAAGATCTTGGTCAACGAGAAATTTTCTTTCTATTTCTTTAGCCATTTGTTCTATTTGTTCCATAAATGATGATTGATGTTAATATACCTGGATAAAATGGTTCAAGTCCAAGCGGATAATTCCCGTGTAACTCTCCAATAATGATCCAGACAAATCCAATTATTATTGGAAAAATCATCATAGGTAATATTGAAATTTTCTTTTTTGAAAAAGATATAAGAAATGGCAGAATTAATCCTGGAACTAAAATAGATCCTAGTATATACCAAAGTTTAACGATTGATGGAATAATAAATGCTAGACTAAGTGCAATAAAAGCTGTTACTATTAATCCTTCACGGATGAAATTTGTAGAAGCGATATCCCATTCTTTATCACTTTTTTCTCCTTGAGATCTTATCCTCCATAAGATATCTCGGCCAAAAGTAATTGCACTTACAAATCCTAACGAATCTATTGTTGACATGATTGTAGCTAGAAGACCAGTAATGAAAATACCATATGCTATTGGAGGGAGGACCAGTTCCCCAAGTCTTGGGTAACTAAACAAAGGATCACCAGTTGTTAATAAAGCTTTTGCATACATTCCTGTAGATAAGGTAAGCATATCAAAAATGAACCAAAAGATGATTGAAATTAGAATACCATTTCGTGCAGTATTAGCTGATTTAGCAGCTGCACATCGCTGATAGAATCCAGGATCAACAAAAGTCCATAGAGCAATAAAAAACCAGGCAAGTATATATTGGACTGATGCACCTCCAGTGAAATCTAAATGAGATTCTGGTAATGTATTTAATGAAGTAGGATTGCTTGAAGCAAACTTTATACTATAAAAAAGCAATAGTATAAATCCCAAAAACATAAACGAGACCTGAACAAAATCTGTACGAACTATTGCTCTCAATCCTCCGATCCAAATATAACATAAACTAATAGTTGTAGCTAAAATAAGGGAAAAGCTAAAAGGGATCCCTATTGCAAACTGGAGGAGTATTCCAATGCTCAAAATATAGGGTGCAGGACTAGATAAAATTAAAATATACAGTGCGCTAATAATGCCTGCAGTTTTTCCATATCGACTGTGAAATTGATCAGGGATTGAAATGGAATTCAGATGATTTATTTTGCCAGCAATGAAAAATGCAAATATAATTGCAAATATATAGTAGGGTAATGCAAAAATGAACCATGTTTGAATTCCATATAAATAAGTATTTTCTCCTATTCCAAGGATTCCACCATACCAAGTAGCTACTAGAGTAATTACAAAACTTGGTAAACTTAATTTACGTCCAGCAAGAATGTATTCATCTGATTCGTTTTTATAATTTTTGTTTCTAAAAAAACCAAGAGCAAGAATACAAAATAAATATATACCTATAACTAAAAGATCAAGCCGATGCATAAATCAATCTTACTTTGTGTGTCCACGAAAAACGAGAATAGGGTCAGAACATTCTACACTGAAAGTAGATCCAGTAGATTGATTTGAAATACCTTTTTGAGGAGGGGAAATTGAAGAATCCTTAAGTTGATATTTTAGCGATTTGGTAGTTACGATACTATCTAATTTTTGTGCAAACAATGATACATTTTCTCCATGAAACGAATCAAATGATTGTTCACCTTTATGACAAGTAACAGTAAAATGATCAGTAATAAGTTTAATAGAAATTTTATCATAGTAATGAAAAAGGATATGCAGATTAGCTAAAGTCATATCCTCTCTTAGTCCTGTTGACCCAAGAACGGTTATATCACTTATATTACTCATTATAACCCAATTCAAAGCCTTTTCTAGATCAGAATTTTCAGTATTATTATCGTGAATCTTTAATCCATTAAATTCATATTTGGAATCTATAGAATCCATATCTCCAATAATAACATGTGGAGTTAATCCAAGCTTTGAAAGATTATTTGCTGAACCATCTGTGCAAATCACTGTACCCGCAGATTTAAGTTGATCCAATGGAATTTTACTTATTGGAAATGCACCATTCGCAAGTATAACAACTGGAGATTTGAATGATTTATTCATTATTTATATTCAAAGTTATAGGTTTATTTCAATAAATCATAAAAGGGTTTGCCTAGGAATTGATAAGAGGGGTAAACTAATACTGAACGATAACAATTTATATGATGATTGTCTAGTAGATCCTAATTGCCTATCGGGGGTTTTGTTTTAATGAATAGCAATATTAACGTATAATTTTTATGAACGAGATAGAATCTAAATACTCTAAACATCCATTAAGGGGCTGGTTTATAAAACAAAGTATTGTTTTCCCATTACGAACAATCATTGTATCACTCATATTAACAATCATAGCTGGATCAGGTATTCGTTTTTTTATAATTGATGATGATATGATGAAAATCCTACCTAAAGAACTTGACTCAAGAATTTCATGGGATATAATCCAAGAAGAATTTGGAAGTACTGAAGTAATATTTATTGCATTTGGAAAAAAGGGTGAATCGATTTTCAATCCAGATGCTTTAGCTTCTTTGTGGGACGTTGGGGAACAACTTGAAGCTACTAATGAAGTCGAAGAAATAACTTCAATATCATCAATTACCAGAATGGACAATATTGATGGATTTATGGAAGTGGATGACCTTCAATCTTATAGGGAAATGACTATAGATGAAGTTGAAGATATAAGACTATACCTTGAAAAAAATCCGACAATTAAAAAACGCTTTGTAAGTGAAGATAACGAATATTTTATGCTGGTAGTTCAACCTTATACTAGTGATGGCCTTAATTATTTTAGAGATAAAGTTGTATCAATTGTGGATCCTATATTATCCAATTATGAGATATACTATGGAGGGCAAGCATATGTTACAGGTACAATGCCAGCAATGATACGAGATGATGTAATTGTGCTAGCNAGAATTGGTATATTAATTATGGTAACAATTCTATTAATTAATCTTAGGAGCCTCCCTGCTGTAGGAATGGTAATTATGGTAATTGGCTTATCTTTGTTTGCGATGATTGGTTCTATGGGATGGATATATTATTTTACTGGGTCGGATAGATTTTTGTTTACTCTTGCTAATACATCAATGCCTATTATCCTTTTGACAATTGCTAATTCAGATGGAGTTCATGTTGTCTCAAAATTTTTTAAAGAGCTTCGTATAAAAAAGGAAGCTAATCGNGCTATTGCATCAACAATGGATTCCTTATTGATTCCTATCTTTCTTACGAGCATCACAACAATTGCAGCATTNGCAACATTGACTTTATCACCGCTCGAGCCTCTATTTGGATATGGAATTGTAATTGGAATTGGTATAGCATGGGCCTGGTTATTAAGTTCACTTTTATTACCATCTGTGATCAAAATAAAAAAATGGAATCTTGAATCAAAAGCGATTATTACNCCTAGTATTTTTGAAAAAATAATTAATAAACTAGGGAAAGTAGTTCTTACTCATCCGAAGTACATTTTTTCTATAGGGGTACTATTTGTCTTAATAGGNTTAACAGGATTATCAAAAGTAATTGTTGATGTGAACATGACCAATTTTTTTAGTCCAGGTACAGAAATTCGCGATACAATGGATTTTATGGATAATAAAATGACCGGTACAGTTGATATTCGAGTACGTGTTGAAGGTGACATGAAGGATCCAGAAACATTATCCAGNATGCGTAAACTTCAAAAATCAATGGAGAGTGATGAAAAAGTTTTAACTAGTTTTTCGATTGCAAATGTAGTTGAGCAGATGCATCGAACAGTAATGGATGATGACCCTAGTTTTGAAGTTATTCCTGAAGAAAGAGAAAAAGTAAATAATCTTTTTACTATGTATTCAATGTCGGGTGATCCTGATGATTTTTCTACATTAATAGATTATGAATATGAGGTTGGATTAATTACCGCATTTTCTAAAGTGATGACGACCAAAGAAATTTTTGCTTATGTCAATGAAATGAATAATCAAGTTAGAGCAATTATGAATCCTAACTTAAGTGTAGATTTTACTGGAATGATAGTCATTCTAAGAGATTTAGTAATAATGGTTGTACGATCTTCAGCTTTAAGTATTATTTTTTCATTAATTATTATTGGAATTATTGCTTCAATCTTTTTCAAAAGAATTTTATGGGGAATTTTAGCGGTAGTACCTCTAAGCTCAGCAGTAATAATTAATTTTGGATTTATGGGCTATTTTGGCATTGAGTTAAGTCATATTACCGCATTATTATCATCAGTGATTATTGGCGTAGGAGTTGATTTTGCCATTCATTATATTTCTCAATATAGACGTCTTTCAAAATCAACTGATATAAAAAAATTAAGTCGAAGCGTAGTTGATGATGTTGGTTACCCAATTATATTAGATGCAGCTTCAAATATGGGTTTTGGTGCTTTACTATTTTCAGCATTTGTTCCAATAAAATACATTGGCGGATTAATGGTATTCGCGATGATATCAACTTCCTTGGGAACGCTTACTGTTTTAGCTGCATCAGCAGAACTATTGAAAAATCGATTAGTAAATAAGGACTGACTAGTATGAGAATATTCTTCAAATTATTTATGATTACATCAATTTCATTTAGTCAATCAGGCTTAGAAATCGCACGAATGGTAGACAATAGGGAAACGCCTAAAGATTTATCGAATGTTGCTAAAATGATTTTAACAAATTCAAAAGGGAAAAGTAGAATAAATAAGATGGCATCACGCTCGATGGATGGTAACAAAAAGCAAATCATATGGTTTTTAGAGCCTAAAGATGATAAAGGTGTAGCATTTTTAAAAATTGAACATAATAATAAAGATGATGAAATGAGAATGTGGTTACCTGCTTTTAATAAAGTTCGACGAATTTCTTCAAAGAAAAAAGGAGACTCTTTTATGGGATCCGACCTTAGCTATGAAGATATGTCAAATAGAAATATTGATGAATATAGTTATAATAGGCTTGATGATGCATTGATTGATGGAAAAACTTGTTATGTTATTGAAGCGATTCCTGCTTCAGAGTCTCGATCATCATACTCAAAACATATATCATGGATAGATCAAAAATCATTGATGGCTATCAAAGAAGAATCTTATGATAGGAGAGGTAATTTAAAGAAGAAAAAAGAATTTTCTTTTTTAGAACTAATGGGATATTTTGTTATGAATCGTGTTTATGTTGAGGATGTTCAAAAAAAACATTCAACGGAAGTCACATTTGATAGATTAGAGGTTGATACGGGTATTTCATCAAATCTTTTTCAAGAAAAAAACTTAAAACGTTTACCAAATTTTTAACTTATATAATCAAATGAGAAAAATAATTTTAGCACTATTTATTTCTTTTCCAGTTGCTCAATTCAATTACTCGGGTGAAATAAATCCACATGTGATGACAAGAACCTCTAATAACACACAAATTAATTTACCATATAGAATTGTGTCTCTAAATCTAGGTATGACTATGGGAAAAGTGGATTTTAAAATGGCAACTGCTCTAGAGCATCGAAATAGTCCATCAGAATCTGCATTTGATATTAGGGAAGCTTACTTCGCCTATTATCCAAATTGGGGTGAGGTAAAAGTAGGTAAACAAATTCACGCATGGGGTGCAGCTGATGGAAATAATCCAACAGATAATATCAATGCGTATGATTATTATTACCTTTTTGATGGTGGAACAGGAAAAAAAGTTGGAAATTTTTCTTTTTCTTCAAAACTTTATTATGAAAGTTTTCAACTTGAAGGAATTCTTACTCCAAAACATGAGATAAACCGATTTCCTTATGGTGAAAAAGATTACCCTCTATCAATCCCGGAAAAACCAACGATAGAATATCCAGTAGAAAATGATTTGGAAATTGGATTTCGTGTTCAAACAACTATTGGAGAAAGTGATCTAGGTCTTTCAATTATTAATGGTAATGATAGATCTCCAAGTGTTTTATCAGCAAATGTGACTGTACAAGATGGTGTTCCACCAGTAATTAATAAATTGAACTTAGGTTATCGTTCAACCACTATGTGGGGGCTGGATCTAGTGACATTCTTTGGTGATTTCACAATAAGGATGGAGTCTGCTTTTTTTCTGACTAAAACACCTTTATTAAAGTTGAAAGTATTTCTAGCTCCATTAGATTTATATGAATATCAGGAAGAAATCAATTATTTTCAATCAGTCCTTCAAGTTGAATATTCTACACCTTCAGATATAACACTTTCATTTCAATTAATTAATAATCAATTAAATAATCAGTCTTACGAATGGTATCATACTTACAGTAATGAATTAGTTAAATTCACAAAAATGGATTTTCAACCAGGTATGGGTACGCCGTTTGCCATGCTGAGTGATAAAGCTTTACTTATAAGCTCAACGGGTGTTTTGATGGACGACCATTTGGAGATAAATGGAAATATCATGATGAATTTAGATGATAAAGGTCAGATGATCGGAATGAAGATTGGTTATTCACCTTTAATAAATTGGAAGATTGAGGCAGGTATAACAATGTTTTCAGGAGATGAAAATAATCCAGAGAACAAGTTTACACGTATGGAAGATTTTTCAAATTCGACTCTTGGTCTAGTCTATAATTTCTAATTTCTTAAATTCATTGATGATTAACATTGTTCTTTCTTTAATTATATTATTNTCTGGATCTATTTCAGGGCAAACAACCGGTAGGTCAATTATGGAAAAGGTTGACCAAATCAAAACTCCTCGAGATAGTCAATCNNAAATAAAGATGACATTAATCTCAACTAGAGGAGGGAAAAAAAGAACCCGATCTCGAGTTTTAACAAGCATAGAAAAATTATATGAAGATGGGAGATTTCANAGCAAGTCNCTTTTGCTTTTTTCNCAGCCAAAAGAGGTAAAGGGAACTGCATTTTTAAATTGGGATAGAATAGGTNGTGAAGTAGATGACCAATGGTTATACTTACCCGCATTAAAAAAAGTTAGAAGGATTAGAGCAACTGATAAATCTCGAAGTTTTCAGGGTTCAGATTTTAGCTATGAAGATCTTTCAGGGAGAGAGNTGGACTCTGATAATTATGAACTAATAGGTGAAGACTCATTCAATGGTACGCAATGCTATAAAATTAACGCAATCCCATTAGAAAAAGATACTCAATATAGTTCTAGGATAATATGGATTGATAAAAAACATTTTCTAATGAAAAAAATTGAATTCTTTGACAAGAAAAACAATCTATTTAAAATCTTAGACATNCCTGATCATGTAAAAAATGGTGATTACTGGACAGCAATAAAAATGACTATGTTTAANGTAAAAAAATCACATAGCACAGAGCTTGAAATTCTTAAGGTAGATTACGATCANGNTTTAAAAGATAATATTTTTTCGGAGAGTTATTTAAAACGACAATGATTATATACAATAGAACTGAATATTCTGAATTAAATAATAATCAGTACAGAAAAGAAAAACGTCGCCTCCAGTTAGAATTATTAAAATTGCAGGAGTGGGTCGTAAATACCAATCAACGAATACTGATAGTCCTTGAGGGGAGAGATGCTGCAGGTAAAGGCTCTACGATTAAACGGTTTATTGAAAATCTGATGCCGAAGGCTGCAAAAATTATTGAATTAGGTGTTCCAAATAAAAAGCAGGAAAAAAATTGGTTTAAAACATGGGAAAAAAGATTGCCTAAGCCGGGTGTCATGACATTTCTAGATCGTAGCTGGTACTCGAGAGCTGTGATTCAGCCAGCAATGGGTTATTGTTCGGAAAATCAATACAAATATTTTATGAAGAAAGTCAATGATTGGGAGAAAGGATTAATAGATGATGGTTTGATCTTAATTAAACTCTATTTATCTATCTCGAAAGAAAATCAAGAGCTTAGATTCCATTTCAGAAAAAATCATGAGTTAAAATATTGGAAACTTTCATCTAATGATTGGAAAGCACACAAAAACTGGCAGTTACTAACTGATTATAAAGAACAGATGTTTGAGAGAACTTCAACCAAATTTTCACCATGGGTTATTATTAATTCAGATAATAAAATGATAGCTAGACTGAATGCAATGCGGTATGTACTATCTAATATTGATTATCCAAATAGAAAAGATTTGAAGCCAAAAAAATGGTCTAAAGAATCACCTGTATATAATATTTCACTNTATAATATTCAATTTAATAATCTTAGTTTAGATCAATACGAATTACTAAATCGTCTNAAAGGTCACGAATAGTAAAAATAAAAAAGCTGGATTTCTCCAGCTTCTTNATTTTTTAAATTATAAATGTGATAAGTTATTTTAACTGATCAACCCATGACGATTTAAGAAGTGCCACTGATGGATCTTCAGTATTTGAAACAAGCACATAACCATTCTTTACAGCTAACCCTTCTGGTTCACCTTTACTTTCACCATCCGTTTGAGTTGTATAGTCAGTCATTTCTGTAATTGCACCTGAATCATATTTTGGATTAGCAGGGTCTGTAATATCATAGACAACAACCGCACCTGCATCTTGTAATGTTGTTAGAGCAAATGCTTTATCACCTGCTTCTACAATGACTACTTCTTCAGGCTCAATCCCTTTCCGTTTGTCATCCCAATCCCAATTACTTGGCAAATCATTGGCCATTTTAATAAATTTTTGAGTAGTNGGTTTTCCTGATGCGTCAAGTGTGTGAACACCAATTGTCCCATCATATTCTCCAGCTGTACAAATTAGTGTCCCATCTCCATTGACCCAGATACCATCTGGCTCATGCTCAGGGTTGGTGAAAGCTATTTTATTTTCTAGAACTTGTGGAGGATTTGATATATCAAACCAACCAATTTCGTTGGATTCCTGAAGAGTCATATAAACGGTTGTTCCATTGGGAGCTATTTTTACTCCTTCTGGTTCGGCTAAATTTCCGTTTGNTCCAGTATGAGTAATTTTCATGTCCTTAACTAAGGAAACGTTATCCAATCCACCACTAATATCATATATTGAAACCCCTGGAAAACCAAGATTATCACAGCCTCCATCGACGCCATCTTCATAATCAAACTCATTAACCACAACCACATATTTGTTATCAACAGCAATGTCAACTGCATCCGGATTATATCCTAGTTCGTAAGGTCCATATTTTTTATTATCATTAGTACTGATAAGATATAATTCTCCTCTTTTACAAGCACCTTTAGAAACGACTACAGCTAGAATAGACTCATCAACACTCACATCAATGGATGAGCACTCAGCATCTGCCTCATTGGTAATCTGTACACTTTGACCGCTCATACTTAACTTAGTAGGAGTAATATTTATAAAGTCTACAGTATTTTGTTTTGAGTTTACAATTACACCCTTTGTATCAGTTATAAACCTTACTAATTCTGGCTGAGATTGTGAGCCATCACCAGTAGTGATTTTATCAACTAAAGTTATATTAAAATTTTCCACAATTAATTTTTTCTCTGCTTCTTTATCCTCACAAGCCACTAAGATNAGTAAAAAAGAAATTGCAAAGATTGATATGATATTTTTGTAACNATTCATNGATTATTTTTCCTTTAAAGTTTCGTGAAGNCTAACTNTNACATTTAAATACATTGTAAACAAATGGTAAAAAAATTAAAAACTTAATTCAAACTGAATTAGTAATTGATTGTCTTTAACATTGGGTTGATAATCTCTGCCCTCCTTCTTAGCATCCTCTTTTAAATCTCCAGTTACTTCATCTAATAAATAATATTCAACTTTTAATTTTGAATAGCTTGTTATATTATATATAGATGCGAGTGTNAGCAATTTTCTATCCCAAGTTTGAGGATCTTTTAGCTGAGGGAAAAAATCTTTTCCACCTGGATCAATTCTAAGTTCACCGTATCTTAAAAGAATTAATAGATCATCTTGCACATTTGAACTTGCTTCACCATAGAAGCCATTTCTTTTTAAATAACCATCAACAGAACCAATAAATTCACCACGCAAAAGTGTATTGAACATATTTAGTTCTGCTCTACCACCATACCAAGAATGATCTATATTGGCGTCTTTTGAAAGAACATTATCAGGCTCTAGAGTAGCATAATAGTCAAAATCATAGTGAAGTCTTTTTTTCCAATCTTCATCATCGATTAACTTTCCAGTATAGTACCAACTTTGCACCTTAAGCATGTCTAGGTTTAGTCCTGCTCTAAAGCCAACTTCAAAAGTTTGTCCATCAACCTTTTCATTGTCAGCATAAACTAACATATTGAAAGATTTATCTTCTACAGCATCATCATATCCGAGTGGTCTTTTAAGAGCGAGAGATGCTCCATACTCAAAGATTGATTGTTTTCTACTAATGTCGATATGGTATTGCCGACCTTTCCAATATGCTGTACCAATTAAAGGATATCCCTCTGTTTCTCTTTTTAGTGCTACGGCTGGTCGATTTTTTCCTAACTCAAATCTTAAATCATTTTTTTTATATAATAAATAATGCTTATCAGCATATGCACGATTGTCATTAAATCTCAAACTAAATCTGTATGAAATTGTTGGCGAGTAAATTACCTTAAAGTCTAGTACAGCTTTATCTATTCTTGTATGCGGACTGCGCGTTTCAATTTTTTTAAGAAAACCTTCTCTATTTCCAGCACCACCTTTCCCTTCAACATCAATAAATTCCATTTCGACCTCTCCAGAGAGTTCAATTTTCACTCCAGAAGGAATCGTAATAGTGACGGGGCGATCATTTGACTGTCCTGTCAAATGAGTTATAAATAAGGTGATAAGTATAGCNAATATTTGGTTTTTCATAAAAACAGTGTAGTCTGTAATCATTAACCAGTAGTAAACANTATATAAACAAATTGTAAACAAATAAAATTTTATTGTCTATAAATGTTTAAATACTGTTCATGTTAATTCAATATACAGTTAATAATAGATACTTAGTCTCAAACGTATAAATAAAACTTATATAAGGAGGTTAATTATTTTGAATCAAACATCAATTCCAACAGATAGTTTAATAAATGTAAATTCAAATTTAAAATGGGATCAATTATTGGATTTGCAAAATAAATTAGTTCTAATTGTTGATGATGAAAAAGATCTAAGAGAAATAATCAGATATAATTTAGAACAAGAAGGAATAAAATCTATACAAGCTTCTGATGGTGACAAAGCAATTGAGGCTTTAAATAAAAACCCAAGTTTGATTATGCTTGATATAATGATGCCGGGTAAAGATGGTTATGAAATTTGTAAAACCATTCGTAAAACTGGAAATACTGTACCAATAATTTTCTTAACAGCTATGGATAGAGAGTTTGATGAGATAAAAGGGTTGGATGCAGGAGGCGATGATTATATTAGAAAACCCTTTAGTCCTAAGTTACTTGTCGCTCGAATCAAATCTGTTTTACGACGTGTCGATCAAATCAATCAAAAAGGTGATTTGCTTCGATACGATGGATTAGAAGCTAATACACAAAATTATATNGCTACAGTTGATGGTTCTGAACTCCAATTACCCCGTAAAGAATTTGAACTCTTAGCTTTCTTTATGAGTCAGCCAAATATTATCTTTCAACGTGAAACACTTTTAGCTTCGATTTGGGAAGATGATGTTTATGTNGTTGACAGAACTATTGATGTGCATATAAATCGTATTAGATCAAAATTAGGTGCTTATCGTGATTGGATTGAAACAATTAAAGGTGTAGGCTACCGATTTAGACCAAAATCAGAATAGAATTATTGTTTAATCTTAGACAGAAATTATTTATTACTGTTTTTCTGGTAATTTCAACTGCCCTAATAATACCAGGAATTTTTTATACCAATCAAACAGATAGGGAAGCTCGAGAAGAGATTGCGAGTAGCTTAATAACACATATTAATACCTTCATTATTTATTATAATTCTGCAAATATATCCCCATATGATGCTGCNAGAAATTTTTCAGATGCTTCAGGTTTAAGAGTAACCTTAGTTGATTCAGATGGTCTAGTTGTTGGTGAATCAAATGTAAATGAATTAGAAATGTCAAAAATGGATAATCATATTGATCGACCTGAAATTTCTAATGCAATTAAAGACGGAATATCTAAAATAGAGCGTTACAGTAATACATTGAATGAAGAATTCATTTATGTAGTAAAAAAAGTTGATCTACCTGATTTTTCTTTTGTTAGAGTTGCTCAAACAATGGATTTTGTCAATTTACTGGTAGGGCACCGATCAGGAACTCGCATAAATATCTTCATCATTGTTTCAATTGGTTTATTAATTTTTACAATCTTGGTTGATCGTTGGATAAATACTCCTATAAGAAAAGTTGCAGATTTTGCAAAGAATATCAAAGATGGAAACTTTGAGAATAGAATAAAAATAAAAAGTAGTGATGAAATTGGAGAACTTGCTAAAAATATGAATCAATTAGCTGAAACGATTGAAGCTGATATATCAAATATGAAAAAGATGGAAGACGTTCGTACAGAATTTTTAAGTAATGTTACTCATGAATTAAAAACACCGATAGCCTCTATTGTTGGATACCTAGAAACTTTAAAAGATGGTGCACTTAAAGATAAGGATGTAAACAAAACATTTATAAAAAGATCTCTAAAAAACGCAAAAAGACTTGAGGCGCTCGTTACTGATCTTGTTGACATATCAAGAATTGAAACAGGCGAAATGGAGATTCAATTAGAAAAGGTTAATATTCAACCAATCTTAGAAGAAGTAGTCAATGATGCACGTCAGCGGAATAGAAATTTAGAATTAGATATTAANCTTAGCTTAGGTGATCAGAAGGAAATTGTTGTATATGGAAATTCAGATCGTCTAAGGCAAGTTTTCGATAATTTAGTTTCAAATGCTATACGCTATACTGAAAGTGGTAATGTAATAATATCTGCAGAAATAAGAGATACAGAAGTTGAGTTTACAGTTTCAGATACAGGAATGGGTATGGATTCTGAATCAATAGANCGGATTTTTGAAAGATTTTTTCGCACGGATGATGCTCGAAAAATTGTCAGGGGCGGGACTGGTCTTGGACTTGCAATTTGTAAACATATTATTGAGGCTCATAACTCTTCCTTAAGTGTAGATAGTATTGAAAAAGAAGGGTCGACATTTGCATTTAGTTTAGAATGTTATGAAGCCTAAATAGTTAGTTTTTGGCCAGTTAGTTTTTTATATGCTTTCTTATATTTTTTTATTTTTGATTTATCTAGTTTAGATAATTTTAATTTATTTTTTTTNGATCGATAATTATCTTTCAAATCAGCTAATTTTATTTTTATTGCGAGCTTATCTGTCATCACACGTTTTATATAATTATTATAGGATTCACCTTTTTTCCGAGATAATAGATCAACAGTATTNCAGACTTTATTACTAAATCCTAACTGACTTAAATCATCAATGGACATTTTACCTGTTTCAACTACATCATGTAATATTGCCACTATTCTTGATAAATTATCATCCATTTGAAGCATGACGCGAATTGGATGAAAAATAGCTGGTTCAGATTTTCCACCTTTATATCCCTTGTGAACTTTTGTTGCAATTAATATTGCTTTATTTAATTTCTTCATTATTTCTATACATTTTTAATAAAAATAAAAGATAAATTATTCATTATTCTATGACATTATTTTCTAATTATCTGCAAAAATTTATTTATATAATTTGAACAATACAGGTCCGCAATGGAAAGTAGTTTAAAGTTTGCTTCGATTGATATCGGTAGTAACGCAATGCGATTGCTTTTTTGTAGAGTATTGCAAAATTCTGTATCCACAAAGTTTATTAAAGAATCACTTATACGAATGCCGCTTCGCTTAGGTGAAGACGCATTTACAATAAATAAGATTTCAAAAGAAAATAGTGCGAAGTTGGTTAAAACAATTCATGCTTTTCGATTAATGATAGATGCGTATGATCCAATACTATATAGAGCATGTGCAACTGCAGCACTTCGAACAGCAAGCAATGGTCAAGCATTGGTAGACCAGATTAATTCAATAGCTGATGTTGGNCTCGAAATTATCTCTGGAGAGAGAGAAGCTGAGATAATAATGGCAAACCATATTGAAAACTATTTAAGTCCTGAAAAAGATTATTTATATATTGATGTAGGAGGAGGTAGTACAGAAATAAGTTTTATCGTAAATCGAGTTAAGGCTATATCAAAATCATTTCCAATAGGATCTGTTCGTTTATTAAAGGAGCAGGTCTCTAGTTCAGATTGGGTTGATATGGAAAATTGGGTAAAAAGTAAAAGGTCGGAATTGTCAACTTCAATAAAGGCAATTGGTAGCGGAGGTAATATTAATAAAATATTTGCAATGTCGGATATTAGAAAAAAAAATGAAATAGAATTTAATATGATCAAAGATGTAATTGATATGGTTGAACCTTACAGCATACATGATCGAATAGCCAAATTAGAATTACGCCCTGATCGAGCAGACGTAATTACGCATGCGGGGAAAATTTATTTATCTGTGATGGATTGGACAAATACAAAAAAAATGATTGTCCCTCAATCAGGGTTACCAGATGGTATTGTACATGAATTATATGAGGAGTATAGTTCATCCCAAAAATAACTAAGGATTTTATAGATTATTCTATTTGATTAATTACTGATTGTAGCCAATTTTATCATATGGGTTTACAATCGTAGAAGTAATATTTTTCAAGTGAGCACCGATTCGCTTCAAATATCTAGCATATAAAACAATGCATGCGCCTTGAGCGCTATCATTAAGAGCGATTTCCCCTGAGGCAATCTTTCTAACAATTTTGTCGGATACTTTAGTAACCATCTTTTTGTAACTATTTAACAGATCATCTGCCAGGGATTCATCTTGATCTTGAATTGCTTGTATTGTTTTGGTAAAACGTGATTCAACTTCAGCCTCAATAGATTTAATGTCATCACGCAATTCTCCAAAATCCATTGGACCACTTTTAATTAGAGTTAAATCCGATATATTTTTGCAATAATCACCTATTCGTTCAATATCCACAACCATATTAACAAGAGTTAATCCACCTGAAGTTTCAACTGGAGGTTTATCAATTGAATAATGAGTTAATACTTTCCTGCGAACTAATTGATAATAGTCATTAACTGATTGATCTTCTTTCTTTAATGCTTTAACTGCATCAATATTTTCACCTGAATTAAAGTATTGTATTGATTGTACAAAAATATCATTTGAAAGAGATAACATTTTGATTGAATCATCCCATGCTTGTGCAAGGAGGTTATCTGATTTCCAAATACTGAGTATATCTTTAAAAATTGTCATGATTTAGCCTACTATTGAAATTAATGTTAGAGGAATAATAAAAAACACGATTAAAATATATAAAATTGGATATAATTTGTTTTCTACAGCACGCGCAGCAAACCTTTCGGATAATTTTGCTGGAATATCTCTTATGCTTTCGATTGGCCATAATAAACCAATTCCAAAGAGATTAAATAAAAGATGAGCTAATGCCACAGATAGTGGCGCAATCGTACCTGATACCATGCTAGCCAAAAAAGAGGTTACTGTTGTTCCAATATTTGCTCCTAAAGTATAAGGGAAAATCTGTCTTAGTTGGAGTATGCCTGCTCCAGCGAGTGGAATAACGAGGGAGGTAGTGATTGAGCTACTTTGAACAAGAATAGTAATGATGGCTCCAAAGAACATAGCTCTTATAGCTGTTTTAAAAATATGTGTGTCAAAAAAGTTCTCTAAACGTAGCATTACCAAACTTCGAATCAACTTCGTTAGGTTTCTTAATGAAAAGAAAAGAAAAGAAAGTGCTACTATTAGAAGCAATATATANGGGTCAAAATATTCTTGTTGCTGAAAAAGGTTATCAATCCATTTTACAGTAGGAGTTGTGATTAATTTAATGG
Source organism: Fidelibacterota bacterium (assembly GCA_002713455.1). Classification (GTDB taxonomy): domain Bacteria; phylum Fidelibacterota; class Marinisomatia; order Marinisomatales; family TCS55. The sequence continues at coordinate 8,693 of PASX01000019.1, read as the reverse complement.
GACTATTAAAAGTTAATGCCTCAGCACCTATAAAAACTGATGATAGCCACATTGCTGAGCGACTTATCAGTCCAAAAATCAATTCCAATGGGAAGATAACTATAACAGCAAAAATATTAAAAAAATCATGAACAACTGAAGCAGCAAAAGCGCGTTTGAATTCTTCTTTATGAACTATATGTCCCAGTGAGACTATTGTATTTGTTATGCTGGTTCCGATATTAGCACCCATTATATATGGGACTGCTGCAGCAACTGCTAATGTTGGATCATCTCCAAAAGTTCCTGCTGCTACCATTCCTACAACTAAGGAAGTAGTGGTTGATGAGCTTTGAATTAACCCTGTAGCAAGGATACCAATAAATAAACCGATAAATGCACTGGCATTGCTTTCAAATAGAGTTTCGGCAAAATCGCGCCCCATTCCTTTGAATGCAGTACCCACCATACCTATACTGACTAAAAACAAATAGAGAACAGCGATAACTGCTGTTATCTTTAGTATCGTGCTTAATCTAGTATCTGATGTTTGTTCCACTTAATAAAAATTTGAATAAATAAATAAGTGGAGAAAGTTAAATCAATATATTTAATAATNGAATGTTAACAAATTATTAACAAAAAATGATAAAATAGGTTAATTACGAAGTGGTTTTCCTACTTTGAGCATATAACGAATACGATCTTGCGTTAAAGCTTCTCCAGCAAGTGAGACAAAAGCTTCACGTTCTATATCTAAAAGATATTGTTCCTCTACAGATTTTGTCAAGCCAGCTTTCTCTCCTCCTGTCAAAACAAAAGCTAACTTTTTTGCAATAAGTTCATCATGAGCGGAAATCTTACCCTGAGCTTTAAACCCTTTTAAGGCCATTGCCATTGCAGTACGACCACCTGCNCCAGGAAGTTTTAAATCATTTCTATATTCTGGAGGTTGATAATTTTCGTTAATTAACTCTAGTACTTTTTGTTTAGCAGTCCAAATACGTTGATCATTATTTAATATTATAGTATCTGATTTAAGTAAGTAGCCAAGAAACTTTGCTTCATCAGCACTTGTTGCAACTTTTGCAAAGCCAATTGTTTCAAAAGCTTTTTGAGCAACTTGGAAAGAATTCATTCTACCCGCGCCACTATTTTCCATTAGGTTTAATAGCATTCGTAGGTTTCCACCTGCACCAGGTATTAATCCAACTCCAACTTCAACTGCCCCAATATATAACTCACCTAGTGCTACTCGATGAGCAGTTGGAGCTACTAACTCAAAACCGCCTCCCAAGGTCAAATGATGGGGAGCTGCAACGACAGGTGCTTTTGAAAACCGTATTCGCTGTAATAGGTCTTGAATTTGTTTGATCGCAGAGTCCATTTGATCCCAAGCGCCAGATTCAATTGTTTGGATCATATTTGCTAGGTTCGCACCTGCACAAAAATTTGCACCTTGATGTCCAATGACCATTCCTTTATAAGTACCCGCATCAAGCAAATCCATACCATCATTTATAATTTGTCCCATTGAACTGTCTATTGGATTTAATATAGGTTGAAGTGCTGAATGAAATTCTACATTTAATATACTATCACCTAAATCAATCAAGCTTGCGCTCCAGTCTCTCTTAACAATATTTCCACCATTTTTTGAAAGATTCAGATTGATTTCTTTATCATCTAGAGTCAATTTTTTTTCCGAAGAAGTTGAAGGGTCATAGTAAGTTCTGACACCATCTTTATTTTCATAGAAAGTTTCTCTTCCAGATTCGACCATTTCTTTAACCCAATCTGGCACTTTCTTATTTTCTTTTTCCATTCTTGAAATTGATTCTCTTGGTCCAATCGCATCCCATGCTTCAAATGGACCTAGTTCCCATCCGTAACCCCATTTCATTGCATTATCAATATTGACGATATCATCACTTATTTCAGGAATGCAGTTGGCAGAATAGATCAATGAGTCAGCTGTAATTTCCCAAAAAAACTTACCTGCTTTATCATCACTAAACGAAAGTGCTTTCAATCTGTCTGCAACAGATTGGTAGCTTTTTGCAAGACGATATCCATCAAAACGTACCTTTTTTTGGGGTGTATATTCTCCCGTTGTAAGATCAATTGATAGAATACCATCTTCAGTTTTTTTATAAAAACCTGCTTTTGTTTTTTGACCAAGTCGACCTTCATCAATAAGAGTTTGTAATATTTCTGGAGCTTTCAACACCTCTCGCGCTTCATCATCTGGTAGGTTATCATAACTTGTTGCAGATACATTCGCGTGTACATCAAGTCCAACGATATCAGTGGTTCGAAAAACACCACTTTTAGGTCGACCAACAATTGTACCAGTTAATTTATCTACTTCTTCAACTGTAAGTCCCATCTTGATTGCGAGTTTAATGGCATTATTACCACCATGCACTCCTATTCTATTCCCAATAAAGTTTGGAGTGTCTTTAGCATGAACAATACCTTTACCTAGAACATCTTTTCCAATCGATGCTAGCATTTGGTATGTTTCTTCATCAGTTTTTGGGCCCTTTACCAGCTCAAGCAACCTCATATATCTTGGAGGATTAAAAAAGTGAGTGATCATAAACTTTGATTGCAAACTTTCAGGTAAAACTTTGATTAGATCCGCTAGAGGTATCCCTGACGTATTCGAGGTCATAATAACTGAATCTTTAAGATGAGGAACAACATTATTATAAACTGTATGTTTGATTTCAAGATTTTCTGCTACAGCCTCAATTACAAGATCGACATCTTTTAATTTTTCTAGATCATTGTCATAGCTACATGGGGTGACTAATTCAGAATTTTTCGGTTTATATAAAGGTGCAGGTTTTAATTTGGTTAAACCATCAACACCCTTCTGTGCTAGCTCGGGATTAATATCAAAAAGGAGAGAAGGGATTCCTGCATTACTAAAGTGTCCAGCGATTTGAGCCCCCATAGTTCCTGCCCCTAAGACAGCAATTTTCTCAATTTTATTACTCATTTATTAAGACCTATTAATTACGGTGGCAATTCCTTGACCTCCGCCAATACACATGGTTGCTAGTCCCACACTGGTATTTTGCTGTTCCATTACATTAATTAAGGTCGTAATGATTCTTGCACCTGAGCATCCCAATGGATGGCCGATTGCAATTGCACCACCATTAAGATTAATTTTGCTTTGATCCCATCCACCTTCGCGAATAACGTAAAGAGCTTGGGCAGCAAAAGCTTCGTTAAGTTCAATAGTCTCAACATCATCCATTGATATTCCAGCTTTTGATAATGCTTTTTCAGTAGCAGGTAAAGGTCCCATCCCCATTCGATTCCAATGAACGCCTGCTACAGCTCTAGCAGATATCTCTGCTCTAGGATTTAAATTATTTTCATTTNCAAATTTATCACTGGCCATTAATATGGCCGCTGCTCCAATCGAAATTGGACTGCTTGTAGCAGCTGTTACGCTACCACCCTCAAGAAAAGCAGGATTAAGACTTTTGATCTTTTCAANATCTGGTTCACGTGGACCTTCATCTTTACTAACAGTGACTTCTCCATAGACATCAATGGGAATTAATTCTTTTTCAAATTTACCTTNAGCATATGCTTTTAAAGCTTTTTCATGAGATGTGATAGCAAAATCTTCTTGATCATCTCTAGATATATTTAGATCATTTGCTAGNTTCTCAGCAGTTTCTCCCATTCCGATATAATACTCTTGTTCCGCTAATTCAGGGTGAAAGTCAGGTGCAAATCCACCCATAGGAACAGAAAACATATCTTCAACCCCAACAGCTAATCCTACATCAATATCTCCACTTTCAATTGCAGCACTCACTTGATGGACTGCATCCATAGATGACCCNCAAAATCTGTTTACAACTTTACCTGTAGACGCTTCTGGTAATCCACCTAATATTCCAATTGTTTTTCCAATATTCATACCTTGAGGTCCTTCAGGAAATGCACATCCAACGACNACATCTTCAACTTTATCAGGATGAACTGATTCATTTCGCCCCAATAATTCCNTAACGACTTGNCCCGCNAGGTCTTCAGGACGAATACCAATCATTTGACCATTNTTCAAGCCAACCGGAGAGCGACCGGCATCAATAATAACTGATTTACTCATTTTTTTCTCCTAAAAGGGATATTTATTTTCATCAAATACATATTGAGCGATTTTTCGCTTTAATTTGATCACATTNTTTTTTAATCGCATTCNGTTTTCAAATTCTGATATTTTTTGATCTAAAAGGGGTGAATTCCCTTCTTCAAATATAGCCACGTTTGCTATTTGGACTTTACTCATAATTCTATCAACCATTTCAGTTGTAAATACTTTTGCTATATCTACTACTGATGGATTAGGAGATTCGCTTGTCATGATTTTCTTTGCACGAACAATTGTGCTTTCAGCTGTGAAGATCTCTATAAAAATATCAGAGAGAATTTCAGTTAGCTGTTGTTCATGTCTCAAATCCTGACCGTATGTGCATAACGCTTCATTAAAAATAAATAAAGCTAATCTTTTTGCTGTCTCAACAGATTGGCATTCATTTTTNAGTAAATCATGATCAGTTTTTAATTCACCATTAGACATATATTNATCTATTGCGCGAATCCCATCATGAATTGGTAATTCTTCAGTTAAAGCTTTTTTCATCATGAATCCTGCAATGATCTGTCTATTTATTTCATTCGTACCTTCCCAAATTTGATTGATACGATCATCACGGTATGCTGCTGCAATTGGATAATCTTCAAGAAAACCATAGCCGCCAAATATTTGGAGACCCTCATCAATTACATAACGACTTGAATCGCTACAATAGACTTTCACCATAGATGTTTCAATCGCAAACTTCTCCATTGCTTTACCCATATGNACATAATATTCGGGATCATTTTTATCTAGTGCATCAGTTTCATTTTGAAGTAAACCAATTGTCCGATAGACCATACTATCGGTTGCAAAAGTACGAACCGACATTTCAGCTATTTTTTTTATAATTGCATCTAGNTTAGAGATTGTTGTGCCAAATGCTTTTCTTTCATTTGCGTAAGGTGCCGCAGCATTAATAACCATTTTTGCACCACCAAGACACGAACATCCTAGCTTGAATCTGCCAATATTTAAACAGTTGAACGCTATTGTTGCTCCTTTGCCAACTTCATAAAGAAGGTTTTCAACAGGAATTTTCGCATCTTGAAAAATCAATGCGGTTGTAGACGAGCCTTTCATACCTAATTTTTTTTCTTCAGCTCCAACGGTAAACCCTTCAGTTCCACTTTCTATGAGAAAGGCACTGAATTTATTTCCATCCACTTGGGCAAAAACGGTGAACAAACCTGCAAGACCCCCATTAGTAATAAATACTTTTTCACCATTTAATATGTAATGTTTCCCATCATCAGTCAGCGTCGCAGTCGTTTTTGCTTCAGTTGCATCAGAGCCAGATGATGGCTCTGTTAAACCATATGCACAGATCAGCTCACCTGTTGCAATTTTTGGTAGATATTTTTCTTTTTGTTCATCGGTGCCAAACCAAATCAAAGGCAATGATCCTATCCCTGTTTGAACAGACCAAGTCACAGCAAAAGAAGGATCTTTTACTAATCCTTCCGCTACAATCGCAGTCGTGATCTTGTCTAATTCAAGACCTCCATATTTTTCAGGAATATCCATTCCAAGAAGTCCAAGTTCTGCAGATTCTGTGAGCAAAGATTTAAGTAATTCAGGATTATATTTTGCTAAATCTTCTTTTTGAGCAAAAATACGATCATGATCAAAATCCATCACCATATTATATATATCTCTATGATCTTCCGAAAAATCTTCTCTTGAATAAATCTCAGCATCTGTAATTGATTCTAACAGAAACTGACCGCCCGTTTTAAACTTCGTAGATACTTCACTCATATCAATGCATCCTATTTTTTAATATCCTTTTAAGAATAATGTTGTTCTTAACACTATATAAAATTAATAATTACTTTTAGAAATGTTGTTAGTTATTCTCAACATATTGCAAATTTTAATGATGATTAACAAAAATAACTTACATTTTGTAAAGATTTGTTAAAGAAATATATCTATATATCCTTCGGTTTCATATTTGTCGGATTAGCATTTCTAGGTATTTTTTTACCAGGTATTCCTACTACCCCATTAATTTTGCTTGCGGCATGGTTTTTTTCTAGGTCATCAGAAAAGCTCGAAAAATGGTTAAAAAATCATAAAACATTTGGTCCTCTGATTATGAATTGGGAAAAATATAAAGGTATAAATCGAAAGTCTAAGATTATTGCTATTTGTTTAATAATACCAACCTTTGCCTTTTCTATTTATTCTATCTCAACAGTTCAAATCAAAATATTTTTGGGTTTATTTTGTATAAGTTTATGTAGCTATCTAATAACAAGACCTGAACCTCCCATTAGTAGTAACTAAAAAATTTATGTCTCAGAAAAATATTTTATTAATTAATCTTGGGTCACCAAAATCGCTAGATCTAAAAAATGTCAAAGAATATTTACTTGAATTTTTATCTGATGATTATGTGATTGATTTACCTAAGCTAATTCAGCAGTTAATTATTAGAGGAATTATTTTACCATTTAGAGCTCCAAAAACAAGAAAAGCTTATAAAACTATCTGGGGCGAAAGTGGTTCACCCCTAATAGACAACACCCAAAAGATTGCTAATTCATTATCAGAAAGAATGGGATGGAACGTTAGAATAGCTATGAGATATCAGTATCCATCTATTAAAGAATCAATTCTTTTCTATAAAGAAAAAGAAATTAATGATGTAGTTGTTGTTCCTCTTTATCCACATAATGCGATGTCTACAACATATTCTACTTCTAAGGAAGTGGACAGGATTGTAAAGCAATATTATCCAGAATTAAACTATTCAATAATCAAACCATTTTATAATCATCCAAAATATATATATGCCTTATCTGAATTGATCAGGCCGTATATAAATAATAAAATGGATAAATTAATTTTTAGTTATCATGGTCTTCCTGAGCGTCATATTAAAAAATCAGATAGTAGCGGAAAACATTGTTTGCAGACCACTTTATGTTGTGAAACTGATTGCCAATTTTCTCAGAATTGTTATCGATCCAATGCTTTGACAACTTCCAAGCTAGTATCAGATAAATTAGATTTAAGTGAAGACAAATGGATGTCCGCCTTTCAATCAAGAGTTACACTTATTCAAAGAAAATGGTTAAAGCCATATACTGATATAGAATTAACTAATTTTCCAAAAAAAGAAATAAATAATATTGTGATAATATGTCCTTCATTTGTTGCAGACTGTTTGGAAACATTAGAAGAGATAAATATTAGAGGTAGGGATTCGTTTCTTAAAAAAGGTGGAAAAGAATTTATTTTTATACCCTGCTTAAATAATGATATAAACTTTATTAAACTCTTAGAAGATTTAATAATCAATTCTTCTGTATAAATCTGAATTATTATAATTCAATATTTTTTAGTGGTTTAATTGATATTATGCTTATATTATTGATATTGAGATTTATTATCAATAACATTATTTGTAGAAATATTATATTAAAAGGGGGAATTTTTTGGAAAAAATTGGTTTATTCTGGGGTAGTACGACAGGTAATCAAGAGGAAGCATCAAAATTTCTTATAGATTATATGACTTCAGAGGGTTTTAAAATTGATTCTCATGATATAAGGTCAACTAATCCAAGCGAAATGTTGAATTATAAAAAATTAATTATTGGTTGCCCTACTTGGAATGTTGGTGAACTTCAAGAAGACTGGGAAAATATTTACGAAGAGTATAAGAAATTAGATTTTACTGGAATTAAAGCTGCTTTTTTTGGCTGTGGTGATCAAGTTGGATATAGTGATAATTTTTTAGATGCTATTGGCTTATTGGCTAAACCTTTTATAAATAATAATGGTCAACTAATAGGAAGATGGTCAACTGATGGTTATGAATTTGATGCATCATTAGCACTTGATGGTGATGAATTTCTAGGTTTAGGTCTTGATAATGATAATCAAGAGGATGAGACAGAGGAAAGACTAATTATATGGGCTGAAATCATTAGGGATGATTTTTAATAGATATAAATTCTAAAGAAGATTTATATGATAAAACTTTTTACTTAAAAAGGAACAAAAATGTATAAAGGTATTTCGTACAAACTATTATCTATTTGTATAATTTTTACAAATATTCAGGCGCAAATAAATGTGTACTCTCATCGACATTATGATTCTGATAAAATTTTATTTAAAAAATTTACAGATCAAACAGGTATAAAGGTAAATGTGATTAAAGGTAGTGCAGATCAATTAATTGAACGTTTAGTTAGTGAGGGTAAAAATTCACCAGCTGATGTACTTTTAACGGTTGATGCTGGAAGATTGCATAGAGCAAAGATGGCTGGTGTTCTTCAACCTATTAAGTCACGAACTTTAAATAATAATGTTCCGGAATCCATGCGAGATCCCGATGGTCAGTGGTTTGGACTGACAGTTAGAGCCCGAGTCATTGTATATTCGAAAGATCGCATACAACCTAGCCAATTATCAACTTACGAAGATTTAGCTAAATCAAAGTGGAGGGGTAAGATTGCTATACGATCTTCGAGTAATATTTATAATCAATCACTAATGGCATCAATTATAGATGCTAATGGTAGTAG
>PASX01000018.1 GCA_002713455.1 Fidelibacterota bacterium | reverse complement strand
TACTTTTCATCCGGTTACGTTAGAGGATTCTACATCTGGCAATCAAATGAAAGAACTGCTTAAAGCGTTATCTAAACTAAATGATACAACGATAATTTTTACAATGCCAAATGCTGACGTTGATGGAAAAATATTATTTTCGTTGATCAAGGATTTCACGAAAGAATATTCTAATGCATATGCTTTTACTTCGTTAGGGCAGTTAAAATATCTCTCTTGTATTGCTCAAGTGGATTGTGTAATTGGAAATTCGTCTAGCGGCTTGTCTGAGGTCCCAACTTTTAAAAAGGGAAGTATAAATATAGGAGATAGGCAGAAAGGAAGACTTAAAGCAACAAGCGTTATAGATTGTGATCCAGATTTAAAATCTATTAGTAAAGCTCTGAAGGAGATATATAAGCCTGAGTTTAAGGCAGAATTAGAGTTAACTATAAACCCATATGGAGATGGACTTGCTGTTGAAAAAATCATAAATATTTTACGAAAAACATCATTTGATAATTTACTTAAAAAAAATTTCTATAATTTAAATCAATAATGAGAATAGTTTTTATTGGCTCAGTAAAGTTTTCTAAAATGGCTCTTGAAAAAGTCCATAAATTAGGAGGTAATATTAAAGGAATATGTACTCTTAAAGAATCGAGCTTTAATGCTGATTTTTGCGATTTAACCTCATTTGCTAATTCCAAGAACATTCCTTGTAAGTATACGAAAGATATTAACTCTTCTGATACTTTAAAATGGATTAAAGACAAATCTCCGGATGTCATATTTTGCTTTGGTTTCTCAAGACTGTTGGGAAAGGAAATTTTAAACTTGCCAGCATTAGGTGTAATTGGTTATCACCCAGCAGAACTTCCAAAAAATAGAGGAAGACATCCACTGATTTGGGCTTTGGTTTTGGGATTAAAGAAAACTGCTTCTACATTTTTATTTTTGGATGAAGGTGCTGATAACGGAGATATTCTTTCCCAATCTTTCATTGAAATCGATAAAAATGATGATGCCGGCTCACTCTATAAAAAAGTTTCAGAACGAGCATTAATTCAGATAGAAGAATTCTTACCAAAATTAATATTGGGTAATTATTCTAGAATAAAACAAAATCATGAACTAGCTAACACATGGAGAAAAAGAGGAGAATCTGATGGAAAAATTGACTGGAGGATGGATGCAAAGTCAATCCACAATCTTGTTAGAGGTTTGACTAAACCATATGTTGGCGCTCATTTTCTACACTCAGATAAAGAAATAAAAGTATGGAAAACTCAAATTATTAAATGTGATTTTTTAAATATAGAACCAGGTAAGGTGATGGGTATAGATAAAAAAGGATGTTTAATCATTAAATGTGGTAAAAATTCTTTAAAGTTAATTAAAATAGAGCCCAATCTTAGCGCTTCAATAGGCGATTATTTATGAAAAGATTAGTTATTGCTCCTCACCTAGATGATGAAGCTTCTTTTAGGCTGATTTCAGAGGATATGAGTACTTTCTTAATTTCTTTAGATCTTTAAAAAGTGATTATTGCAAGATAAAGCATTGGAAATTAACCCAAATTCAACAGATGATGAGGTTAAAAAAGCCTACAGAAAAATGGCTATAAAGTATCATCCTGATAAAGTAAGTCACCTAGGAAATGAATTAAAAAATATTGCAGAAGAAAAATTCAAATCAGTAAATGATGCATATCAAAATATTAAAAAAGAACGAAGTATAAAATGAGTCTTATAAATAAGCTAGGGATCAAAAATTCTTATGAGTGAAAAAGCTGGAAAATATCCATTTACAAAAGGTATTTATCCTAATATGTATAAAGAAAAACTTTGGACGATGCGCCAATATGCTGGCTTTACATCAGCAAAACAATCAAATGAAAGATATCAATCTTTAATTAGTAAGGGTGTTTCTGGATTATCAATCGCATTTGATTTACCTACACAAATAGGATATGATTCTGATCATCCAATGGCAAATGGCGAAGTAGGTAAAGTAGGAGTACCCATAAGTACTATCTCAGATATGGAAACTCTATTTAAAAATATATCATTGGATCAAGTATCAACATCGATGACCATAAATTCAACAGCAGCTATTCTTTTAGCCATGTATATTGTTACTGCTGAAAAAAATAATATTGAACCAAATAAACTGAGAGGAACAATCCAAAATGATATTCTTAAAGAATATATAGCACGCGGAACATATATTTATCCTATTAAACCATCTATTAGACTTATAACAGATATATTTGAATTTTGCTCTACACATGTTCCTAAATGGAATACAATTTCAATATCTGGCTATCATATACGCGAAGCAGGCTCAACCGCTGCTCAAGAGTTAGCTTTTACATTTTCCAATGGAATTGCTTATGTGCAGGCTGCGCTGGACGCGGGATTAAAAATAGATAACTTTGGCTCTAATCTCTCCTTTTTCTTTAATGCTCATAATGATCTTTTAACAGAAATCGCCAAATTTAGAGCAGCAAGAAGATTATGGGCAAAAATAATGAAAAATAGATTTGGAACAAAAAATGAAAAAGCAATGCAATGTCGATTTCATAGCCAAACAGGTGGATCCACTCTTTCTGCACAACAAGCAGAGAATAATATAGCTAGAACTACATTACAGGCCTTATCAGCCGTTTTAGGAGGCACACAATCATTACATACTAATGCATTTGATGAAGCCCTAGCTCTGCCAACTGATCATTCTGCAACAATAGCCCTTAGAACTCAACAAATTATCGCTCATGAATCAGGAGTAACAAACTTTGTGGATCCTTTAGCAGGGAGTGAAGTTATTGAAGGACTAACTGATCAACTAGAAAAAGAAGCACAAGCTATAATAAATGAAGTCGATGAATTAGGAGGAGCAATTGAAGCTATTGAAAAAGGTTGGATTCAAAATCAAATAGCTAAAAGTGCTTATAAATATCAACAGACAATTGATGATAAAAAACAAAAAATTATTGGAGTAAATAGTTTCATCGAGCAAGAAGAACAAATGGATAATCTCCAAAAAATCGATGAAAAATTGATTTCTGATCAAATTAAAAAAGTTCATGAATTGAAAAAAAATAGAGATAATAATGATGTTGAATCCAAATTAAGTGAACTTAATACTGCTGCAAACTCTAATGATAATCTAATGCCATATATTATTAATGCAGTTCGATCTCAATGCACAATAGGTGAGATTGCAGATAGTTTACGAAATAGCTTTGGAGAATTTGATCAAAGATAATTGAATTATTGATATTATTGTTATTACCTTCTCATTAATTCAAAACAATTTATTTATTGAACTATTATTAGTTTTGCTAGTTAAACAATATATAAAAAAACAAACCTGACTGTTTTGAGGGAGGTAATATGAAAAAAATGTATTTATTTTTTCTCTCTTTTTTCATTATGTCCTGTGCGTCGCAATCAGCACCGCCACTAGACTTACAAGATCCTGAAGATGCGAATAAATCAAATGAGTCAACTCGAGCTGAATTGCCCGAGNCTCAAGAAGTTACATTTTCATCAGAAGAATTAGAGAATAGTGATATACCTGATTCTGGCCCAGCAGTACCAGANGTAAAGAAAGAGATTATAGAAGACATTAAGGATGAGCTTAAAGTAGAGCCTATTCTCTATGAAGATTTTGCTTGGGAAAAATATATGATTGAACCCGGTGATTTTTTAATTAAAATTGCAAAAAAGGAATATGGTGACTTTAAGTTATGGAGATACATCTATGNTTGGAATAAAGAAGATATAGGCGAGAATCCAAATAGGATTTATCCCTACAATTTTCTTAATCTTCAAAAAGAACGCTTAAATGCAAAAACAGCTGAACCTGAATATTTTGATTATAAAGTCCAGAATGGCGATAATCTCTGGAATATAGCTGGTAAACAATATGGTGATTCTAAATCATGGATTATTCTTCTTTGGGATAATGAAGAAAAGATCAAAGCCAATGCAGGTATTTTAAATCCTGGCATGACTTTAAAACTTAGGGAAAAACTGGACCCTAACTCTTAATAAACCATGCTGTTTGCAAACTTGGTACAGGCCAATCTGAAAACCAAGAATTTAGGACAGCAAATTGAATATTATACTAGATTAAGNTCTACAAATAAAGAAGCTTGGAATTTAANTAACAATGGCGCTCAATCGGGCGCCATTGTTATTACAGATAATCANTATGAAGGTAAAGGTAGAAATAATAGACATTGGTTATCAATTTCAAANAAAAGCCTAACATTTTCTATTTTAATAAATAAAATAATCCCTGCTGAATTAATTGCTTGGATTCCTCTAATTGTAAGTATATCGATTNAAAAAGCTCTATCTAATTTTAATATAAATATTACNTTAAAATGGCCCAATGACCTGATTTTAGATAATAAAAAACTTGGNGGAATTCTTTGTGAATCTAAAATAATAGGAAATTCTCTTAAAAAAATAGTGATAGGAATTGGGTTAAATATCAATGAAACTATTNACGAATTAAATCAAACCATTCAAAATACAGCTACATCACTCTATTCAAACTCAGGNAAATTATATCAAAGAGAAAAAATATTAGCTGAAATTTTAAACCAAATGGANCCTATAATTGATGGATTTCCTAAAAATATGAATCTTGTTCGTAATAATTGGGAATCAGCTTGTTACCATATGAATAAAAAAATTGAATTTCATNAAGGTTCAAAAATAGTAAAAGGCGAATTTAAAGGTTTGGGAGAAACTGGTTCTGCTATATTGGATATAAAAGGTTCAAAAAGCGAAATTATTAATCAGGAAATCAAATGATTAAAACTGATGAAGTGGNGAAATTTTAATATTTATTTCATAATTATTAAAATTTTCTTTTAAATAATCAGCTATTTCCTCTTTACAAAGAATAATATCTTTTCTATTNAATCCAAGTNTAATATTAATTCCAAATAAAATCAGTCGATGATTTTCAGTGTTTACTACTCTTATATCATGAAAATCAGTAATTCTCTGATCATTATTGTATTTTTTTNATAGTAAATACTTAATTTCTTTTACCATCGGATTATTTGGATGGACTGGATCNAAATGGACTGTTGGCTCAACCCCAATNGCTTTTTCTAAGCTGGTCTCTATTTCNTCAGAAATATCGTGAGCTTCTGCAGCTGATTTTTTTGCATTAATTTCAGCATGAACACTTACAAATTTTTCATTGCCATAACTATGCACCGAGATATCATGGACGCCTAATGCACCTGGTACACCAANAACAATTTCTCTTATGGTCTCNAATTCTGAAGGATCAGGAGGTTTNCCAATTAAATCATCTACAGAATCCCTAGCAATATCAAGTCCAGTATAAATTAAAATCAATGNAACTAANAAGCCTACCCANCCATCAATTGATGGATACCCAAAGTTTCCAGCTACTAAAGCAATCATTACTAAGAAACTAGAAATTGCGTCTGTTCTATGATGCCAAGCNTCTGCATGAAGAAGACCAGATGCTATTTTTGATGAAAGAAATTTGGCATATCGCGCAGTGATTTCTTTTATGACAATTGTTAATCCGAGGATAAGTACCATCCACCAATCAGAAACAATCATTACAGGGTTTTGGATCCGATCAATAGCAGTTTCAATAAATTCAATTCCTGCAACACAAAGCAATATTGAAATAATTAATGTAGCAACATATTCTGTTCTACCATGACCATAAGGGTGACGTATATCTGCTGGTCTTTTTGCCTGCCTAAACCCCCAAATAACAATTAATGAAGTAATAACATCTGAAAGAGTATGAATAGCATCAGCTATAAGACTGACAGCGCCAGTGATTAATCCAATAAATAGTTTAAATATAAATAAAAGTAAATTAACTGAAGCTGAAACCCATCCCTGAAAAATACCAATTTTATTTCGATAAAATTTGCTTGAATCCTTTTGTTCAGGAACAAACTTATTCGTTATAGCTTCAAACATCGACTATAATTAATCGTAGGATGGAAGTCCTGTTACATCTTCTCCAATTATTAGAGTATGCATTTCATGAGTACCTTCATAGGTATAAACTGATTCAATATTAGCCATATGTCTTATTGGTGAATAATCAATTGTTATTCCATTACCACCTAAAATTTCTCGAGAAATTTTAGCGATATCACGAGCAATGGCACAGTTGTTTCTCTTAGCCATAGAAACTTGCTGAAACGACATTTTACCTTGATCTTTAAGCTGCCCTAATCTATAAACCATTAATTGAGCTTCAGTAATTTTTGTAATCATCTCTGCCAACTTTGCTTGTGTTAATTGATATCCTGCAATTGGTTTTGAGAATTGCTTTCTTTCTTTCGCATATTCTAATGCTGTATTATAACAATCCACTGCTGCTCCTAACATACCCCAAGCAATTCCATATCTTGCTTGTGTTAAACAACTTAAAGGGCCTTTTAGTCCTTCAATATTTGGCAATCTTGAACTATCCGGAACGCGTACATCTACCATAGATAATTCTGATGTTATTGATGCACGTAAACTTAATTTGCCATGAATATCATTTGAAGTGAAGCCTTTCATTCCTTTTTCTAGAATAAAACCTCTTATAATTCCTTCCCCATCTTTTGCCCATATGATAGCTATATCTGCAATAGATCCATTTGTAATCCACATCTTACTACCATTAATTATCCAGTCATCACCATCTTTTTTACAAGCTGTTGCCATTCCTCCTGGATTTGAACCGAAATTTGGTTCAGTAAGACCAAAACATCCTATTTTAATACCCTTTCCTAAATCAGATAACCATTTTGCTCTTTGTTCTGATGAGCCAAAAGCATGTATAGGATACATTACTAAAGCCCCTTGTACACTAGCAAAAGATCTAAGACCTGAATCACCCCTTTCAAGTTCATGAAGGATTAACCCATAAGCAATATTAGTAACACCTGCACCTCCAGACTCTATTGGCAATGATGAGCCAAGAAATCCTAGATCTCCTAACTTAGAAATTAATTCCAAGGGGAAAGTCCCTTTTTCATAGTGTTCATTTATTAATGGTAAAAATTCTGTTTTAACAAAATCAAATGCTGTTTGCTGAATTAATAATTCTTCATCTGAAAGAAAATCACTAATATTATAATAATCTGGTCCAAAGTTTTTCATTATTATCCTTAATCAATCATCAAAATTACAGATTATTATTATTTATTTCGAAACCATCTTGCGTTGTTCATCTATTCCCATTGAAATAAGATAAGGTTTGTTTTTTTGCGTTTTAATAAAAGAGCTTTTTGAGTCTATGCTTTTCCACTGATTTTGGACTAAAATTTGCCCCACTGGTCCTCCTAGAGTATTCCCTGGGCCTAATAGAACTAATTTATCTGGACAAAATTCTTTTACTGCAACAGAAATAGCCTTAGAAAAATTATATGGGCAAGTAATCTGGTCATTTAAAGTATATTGATATAATTCTGAAATATCTGTGCTGAAAGGGGACCACAAATTTCCAAAACCATCTATTAATGGAATTAAAGGTTTAGAAAAAATTGATTTATGAATTATTTTTTTTGCTTTATTAGCAATTGGTTCCAATAATGGGGTATGAAAGGCGGCATGAAATGGCAACTGCAAAGGATAATTTTCAATTTTTGGCAATTGAATTAACAGTTTATTTAAAGAAACTTGTTTACCTCCAATAAGAATATACCCTCCCAAAAAGATTGAAATATATGATCTCATTCTTTGAATCTCAGAAAAAACTTTTTCTTTCATCTTATTATCAATCCTCCATTCTTCATCTATAATGGGATAAATAATCTGTCCTCCAATAATATCATCCTGCATCATTGAACCCATTGATTGAATTAGTTGATATCCATTCTTTAATGAGACTGCTCCTCCTAAGGCTAAAGCGGTATACCAACCCATTGAATTTCCAGTTATAGCAACAACCTCATAACTGTTTTTATCAATTGACATAAAATCTTTCACACTACATCCATAAATTAATGATGATGCATTTTCACCAGACATATGAGTTTTCATTTTAAATGGTTTAGAGTCTAAATCTTTTATCGTAAGGTTCCCTGATAATCTCCGCTGATCATCTATCCAATTAATAAAAGATATGGACTCTTGGTTCTCGTTACTAAAGTAATTAGATGTTTCCCTAGTATAAGAACCTCTTCCTGGGCAAATAATGACTATTCGCTGTTTACCCATTGATAACTTCTAAAGCATTTATAATAATTGATTCTTTACTTGGTAAAGTTACATTAGATGCTTTCCCTATGGATATAAAACTGTCATCAGCTGCATGAATTTTAATATTTAAAGGTACTTTTGATTCTTTTACTAAATGATAGTATACCCCCTCTGAGTGGCATCCCATTCGCCGACATTCATCTACTAACAATATATTCCGACACTTACCAATAGACTTTAACAGTCCTGATATATCAATATCGGAAAGCCATCTGAGGTCAATTACCTTGATTTTATTTTTAATTTTTTTCTCAATTTCTTTTTGAGCTTGTAAAGAAAGATATAACCCATTCCCATATGAAATTATTGTTAGTGCCTTTCCGTTACCATACTCAGCAATCTGACCTAAACGAATTTCTTCTTTTGGATTGGGATANTTAAAATTCCATTCACCATCTTTTTGTTTGTNTAANTCTTTAGTCATATAAAGTGCAATTGGCTCAATAAATACAACAACACGGGCATTCTCNTATGCNTCTTTAACGGCAGTCCTAAGCATTTTAGCTGCATCAGANCCGTTAGATGGTACAGCNAAAATTATNCCTGGGATATCCCTAAATACTGTTAACGAATTNTCATTATGAAAATGACCACCAAATCCTTTTTGATATGCCAATCCTGGAATACGTAAAACAAGTGGATTTGTGAATTGNCCTTTAGAGAAGAAAGGTAAAGTTGCTATTTCGCCTCGNAATTGATCTTCTGCATTATGGAAATAAGCCAAAAACTGAATTTCTGGAATCGGAATAAATCCATTATGTGCAAATCCAGATCCAAACCCAATAATAGANGTTTCATCTAAGGGACTATCAAAAACTCGTTTAAATCCAAATCGGTTNTGGAGATCAGTTGTAACATTATATACTCCTCCTTTTTCTGCCACATCTTCACCAAAGATTAAAGTGTTCTCATACTGAAGCAGTATATCAGATAGCGCATAATTTATTAGTTTTGCCATATGCTGTGGTTGTTTAAGCCTATTAAACTCTTTACCAAATAACTTTTTCCTAGACTCCAATGATGGATACTTTGGGCTTTTGTAGGAATACGCATTAGCTGTGATGGATGACATTACTTGATTATTATTTAGTAATTTTGGATGCTCTGTGGATTCATTAAAAATATGATTTACTCTTTCTCTTGATAATTCATAAAGCTTTAAAATATCTTCTTTAGGTAAACATTTATTATTTATAAGAATTCGAGCCGAATGAAGAAGTGGGTCATTAAATTCATTTGATTCAACATCTTTTAATGCTCTATAGCCAATTTCTATATCTGATCCAGCGTGCCCCATCAAACGAACTGTTTTCATATGCAAAAAGATTGGTGATCGATTAATTCGACAATTCTTTTCAACCTTTTTTGAATTAATGATCAGGTCAATAATATTTAATCCATCAGTTTTTATATAGTTAATTCCAGGCTTTGATTTAAAATTATTTTCAATCCAATTATCATCTGTTTTAACTGAAATACCTAAACCATTATCTTCGCAAATAAAAACAATTGGTACATGGCCCCCTCTATTAGTAATCCAACTAGCTGTATTAAAAGCACTAAGTGCTGTTGCATGGTTTACGCTAGCATCTCCAAAACTACATAATACTATACTATTTGTTTTTGCTCTATGATCTGAAATTTTTAAGTCTTTCGCGCGATCAATTGAAAATGCCATTCCAACTGCTTTAGGCAAATGGCTTGCAATAGTACTCGTTTGAGGAGGAACATTTAATAATTTACTTCCTATAACTTTATGCCTTCCTCCACTTATAGGGTCATCAGAAGANGCCATAAATGAAAGTGCCATATCATATATTGGAGTGGTACCATCAACTTGCTTCGATCTTTCAATAAAAAATGCGGCACTNCTATAATGTAAAAAGGCGGTATCTGTATATGGGAATACTTTACCAAAGACTGCATTACCTTCATGCCCCGAACTACCAATAGTGTAATAGCATTTACCTTCATCTTTTAATAAGCGAGCTTTTAAATCCATGTGTCTAGTCAAAACTTGNGATTCAAAAATAGAGATAAGTTCAGAAGAAGTGGTATTTGTCTGGGATAATTTTATATCTGTCTTTAGAGTCGGCAGGTTGTCATTTTTCAAGTAGGTGATAAAATTATTATCTATAATTTCTGCACGATTGAAAAGAGACATTAAATTAGACTATTTTTTAGAAACCTTAAAAATGAATAGTAAAAAAGTGGGACCANTTGATCTATTTTTTTAATTTTACCAACTTTTCTTTGAATTCACGTAGTTCNCGAACATTGCCAATTTGGATTTCTCCAGAATCCCATTTTAAATTGAAATCTTCATTAGAGTCTGAGCCATCTTGTTTTTGATAAAGTGAGAATAAATCATTTTTATCGCGAGGCTTATTAAAGTGNAGGGAAGCTGTGAGCTGATAAGCTAAATCTTCACTAATATCATCAATAACTCGATTTGGTAATTTTTTTTCGAGTAAAGATTGTTCAATTTTTGAAAAGCGCATACCTTCTATAACATAATCTTGATAAGCCTCCCATGCAAAAGGCGCAGCAGCTTTAACTGATTTAGCCATTGCATCCGAAAAAACACGAATCTCATATTGCGCATGGTCATCAGATCTCAAACCAATGAAATGAAGTAAATTATGTAAATCATTTTTCCAATACCACTCCGTATATAAGTTAACAGGTAGAATTGCTCGGGCCAGCTCTCGAGCTACACCTGCATTATTTAATTCTGAATAAATTTCAAAACTTCTTTCGGAAATCTCTTTGAAGTAATCCTGTACTTTTTGTTTTAAATCATCAGAGACCTCTCCCATTCTCCCTTGCATATTAAGAGCAGATTGGAATTCAATATGTTTAGGGTCTGGATAATAAAATTCATCCCTAGCCTCAGAATATCGAAGAGAATATTCATTGATATTTGCTGTTCTATGTCGAACCCATTGTCGTGCTACAAATATTGGCATTTTGCAGTGAAATTTAAACTCAACCATTTCAAATGGAGTTGTGTGTCTATGTCTCATAAGATATCGAATTAAGCCGCGATCTTGAGATACNTTACTTGTGCCTTTACCATAACTAACTCTAGCAGCCTGNACAATAGCATCATCTCCACCCATGCAATCAACAAGGCGTACAAATCCTTTATCTANGCATTTTATTGCATCTTTTGGTATTTCATTCATTGTTAAATTTTAAATTATAGTTTTCTATATATTAATATACCATCTCTAACAGGTAAAAGAAGTGACTCTAATCTATGATTATTTTTGATTAGTTCCGCTGTTTCTCTTAGCGCTTTTGCGTTATCANCTTTCGGATTTAAAACCTCTCCATTCCATAGCATATTATCTAGTACTGAAATCCCACCTNCTTTTAATAAAGCTGTACTTCGTCGATAATACTCAGGATAATTTATTTTATCTGCATCAATAAATATNAAATCAAAAGAGCCAATTTTAAATGTATCTAATTGATTAATTGCTTTACCTTGATGGATCACGATTTTATAACCATCATTAGATTTTTTAAACCAGTTTTCTGCAGTTTTAACATGTTTTTCCATAAGTTCACATGTATGAATTTCACCATCTTCAGGTAAAGCTTCAGCCATTTTTAATGTACTATATCCAGTAAACATCCCAATCTCTAATATATTTTTTGCTCCAGTAANTTTAATAAGAAGTTGTAATANACCACTCACTAATGGGCCGGAAAGCATTTGTGGGATTTTTTCTTCTTTTAAGGTTTTATTAACTAGATCTTTTAATAAGCCGGNGTCAGCTTGAGATTGGTCTAGACAATATTGTTCAATTTCTTTTGAAATTAAATTCATACCATTTTAATAATTGAAGAAACTTTTTTAACTGCATCTTCTCCACCTGCAATAATCCCAGGAGCAATTCTTGTATTTTTTAAATTATAAATTCTAGAATTACCATCAAGATCTATAAGCTTACCACCAGATTCATTAATTATACAATGTGCCGCACAAATATCCCATTCATTCTTTGGCTTTAAAGTCGCAAAAATATCTGCCTTTCCTGCTGCTACAAGGGCTAGCTTATATGCAACTGATCCTATTGGTTTTAATTTATAGAAAAAATTTTCATANGGAGCCCAGAGTCTATTTCTTGTTTCAGTTNTACTATTTAGTAAAATCATATCTNATATATTTTCTTTTGCAATACATTTAACTGTTGTATCATTTAAAAATGATCCACCATTTTTTTTAGCAGAAAAAATTTCTTTTGTTATAGGATTATAAATTACACCAACTACAGGTTCTCCATTTTTCACTAAACCTATACTCACAACAAATTCTGGTATACCTTTAATAAATTCTTTAGTTCCATCAATTGGATCAACTACCCAAACAAANTTTTTTTCTAGACGATCTGGAGAATCTTTTGTTTCTTCTGATAGCCAGCCATAATTTGGATTTGCTGCTAAAAGATTTTTTTTAATTAATTTATCAGCTTCTTTATCTGCAGTTGTTACAGGATTATTGTAACTTTTATTTTGAATCTCATAATCTGCATTAAAATATTTTAATATTAATACGCCTGCCTTTATTGCAGTTTCTTTGGCAAGTGTGAAATTATCTTTCATAATTGTTCAAAAATTTATAATTAGTCTGATTTACTTACGCTAAAATATCTTGAATCAGGGTGGGAAAAATACCAACCACTAACTGAAGCAGCTGGNNACATTGCCCTATTTTCCGTAAGTGATATTCCAGTATTATTCTCAACATCAAGTAATNTCCANATTGTATCCTTTTCTCTGTGATCAGGACATGCGGGATAGCCTGGCGCAGGTCGAATACCATGATATTTTTCATTAATTAGCTCTTTATCATTTAAATTTTCATCTTTAGCATACCCCCAAAATTCTTTTCGTATTCTTTCATGGAGATGTTCTGCAAAAGCTTCAGCTAAACGATCTGCAAGAACTTTTGCCATTATAGAATTATAATCGTCATTTGAATCTTCAAATTCTTTAACAATTTTTTCNAANCCATGACCTGTTGTNACTGCAAATGAACCAATATAATCCTTATTTGGNCTGATAAAGTCAGCCAGGCTGTAATTAGATTTACTTTCACCTTTATCGACTGTTTGTCGTGGAAAATTAAATTCAAAATCCCCAGTAAACACTTTTTCATCTTTTGCATAAGCCTGATGAATACCAAATACTGCATTAGCTGTAAGTAATTTNTCTTTTATTATACGATTTAATAAAGACTTACCATCATGAAAGAGTTTTTGAGCTTCAACTCCATATTTTTCATTTTTGAGTATTCCTGGATAAATCCCTTTAAATTCCCATGCATGAAAAAATGGCGACCAATCAATATATTTAACGAGTTTGTCTAATGGATAATCTTTTAAAACCTTTACTCCTTCAAAATTTGGAACAGGCGTTTCAAACTTATCCCATTCAATAACATATTTTCTTTGACGTGCTAATTTAATACTAAGATTTGGTTTTGCTATTTTTTGAGCACGAGTTTTTCTAATAACTTTGAAATCAGNNCGAACTTCTTCAATATATTTTTCTTTTTCATCTGAATTCATAAGTTTACTCACAACACCTACTGCTCGCGAAGCATCAATAACATGTATGGTTGGCCCAGAATAATTTTCTTCTATTTTAACAGCAGTATGCTTTCTACTTGTTGTAGCTCCACCAATTAATAAAGGAATTTTAAACTTAGTCCGTTCCATTTCTTTAGCAATAGTAACCATTTCATCTAAGCTCGGAGTAATTAAACCAGAAAGGCCAATAATATCAGCATTACATTCTTTTGCNNNAGAAAGTATTTTATCAACAGGAACCATAACTCCTAAATCAATGATCTCATATCCATTACACCCTAAGACAACTCCAACTATATTTTTTCCAATATCATGAACATCTCCTTTAACAGTAGCCATGATAATTTTACCATTTGATTTTCCAGTTAAGCCCATCACATCTTTTTCCTCTTCAATAAAAGGTATTAAATGTGCTACTGCTTTTTTCATAACTCGCGCTGATTTAACAACTTGGGGTAAAAACATTTTTCCAGAGCCAAATAGATCACCTACTACATTCATACCATCCATTAGTGGACCTTCAATAACATGAATTGGTCTTTCATAATTTTGTCGAGCTTCTTCAGTATCTTCATCTATAAAATCTGTGATTCCTTCAACAAGTGC
>PASX01000017.1 GCA_002713455.1 Fidelibacterota bacterium | reverse complement strand
ATTGGACAAAATAATTGTTAAAAGTAATAGTGTTTTCCTCATAAAACTAACCTCCAAGTCAATTTTTATATTTTAATTTGTTTAATAAATATTATTAAAATAATTCATATTAAATATTAATCCATTTCAGATAATAATGAAAAATTTAGAGAACGAAATTTTTGTGTCTCTTTTACAAACGTAGAAANATTTGATAAAATTATAATACTTTTTTTTGCATTAACATTTATACTCATATCCGATGAGTATCCTCCCGTTCCTCCATTATGCCAATAGATTATCTCATCACGTTCATTAAATATTAACCATCCTAATGCTATATCAATATTTTCATTATACTTTGCTGTTCTTTCCCGTTGCAATTGTAAAACAGGATCCTCCGTAAAGTTTGCCCTTGCAAATCGACTTAAATCCTCGANAGATGAAAGGATTCCTCCTGCAGGGTTAAATGCGCTTAAATCCCAATTCGATACCACTTNTCCATTATNATTCACCCCAAGAACTAAGTTATCTTTTATTTTATTTCTGTCAAGTGAAGTAGATGTCATTCCATACATTGAAATAACATACTTATCTAATAACTGATCGTACGGTATGTTCTCGACATAACCTAATACATGACCTAAAAATGCAACTCCAATATTAGAGTATAATGCACTTTCACCAGGAGATCGATTCATTTTCATTCTTTTTTTATAATATTTTTCCATTCGATTTAGATCATACTTTTCATACGGATTTTTTGAGTTAAACAATAAATCAAGCCACATATTATTTGGCAGTCTTGTTAATCCTGACGTATGATTTGACAACATTTTTATTGTTACAGTTTTTCCATTTTTATCAGGTCTCTTCAATTTAAATGGAACATGATTTTGCAAAGGATCATCTAAGGTAACTTTTCCTTCGCGAACTAAATTAGCAAGTATCGTAGAAGTCATTACTTTTGTTATAGATCCAATNTCAAAAACACTTTTATGATTATNAATCTGCTTTATTTCACCATTTTGATTAATTGCGCCATAATAACTNACATTTTCACTATTCACAAATGCTACAGCTANTTGAGANTTATNAGGTAATTGATTCAGCAGAAAATTAATCGAATCTATTTGAGATTGATTCTGTCCAATTAAGGATGAAAGATAAAAATGAACTAGGATTNCAATCTTTTTCATAATCAAAAATNAACTNTAATCAATNGATATAATTATTTCATTTTTCCTAAATGGGGGCGGAACCCAAGGTGAATTATACTGCGCNACCATAATCTCTTCAGAAGATTTAATTTTTTCATCTTTTAGGTAATTAATTAATCTATTAATAAAATATTTTGTTCGATTTTCAGTAGCCCAACCACCAAATGTATAAACCGCTACTCTACCCAATCTNCTCTCAGATATTTTAACACTNTCTAAGTCAGGGTTAGGAAGNGAGTCAAGATCAAATTTTCTAGGCATGACAAAAGAAACTTCATGTAGATCTATATTTTCTTCAGAAGGAATTTTTGTTAAAACTGGTGCCGTCATTGCAATTTCCATATTTTTATTATTCCCTCCAAAAATATAATTTGCTATACGTCGAAATCCAGTATAAGTAGATTGTCTATATTGTTCTTCGATATTAGTATACGCAACAATCATTTTTTCATAATCTCTAATTTCAAATTTTTTATACTTTTTAACCAATTTATATTGGGGAGTCTCAAGCGAAGATTGATTTATTGAAGAAAATAACATGATATTTATTAGCAGTATGATCATTTAGATTGATTATAATATACAATATTTCTTGATCCAGAATTTGATACTATTATATCTAATTTGCCATTACCTGAAAAATCTCCAAGAGTTACNCCATATGATATAGATGAAGATTCACCAAANTGAAAAGCTGCNAATTCATCTCCATTATTTATAAAATATTGATTTTTCTGATTATTATTCCCAGCCACAATATCAAGATCACCATCATTATCAAGGTCACCAATTATTACAGCCATTGTGGCATCGCTAGTTTTTCCAAAAAATATAGATCGAGCAAATTTTCCAGAGCCATTCCCAAAATAGATACGGTTCTTATCTCCAATATTAACTGCAATTATATCTAAGAAACCATCTTGGTTCATATCTTCAATTGCTACACCNCGAGTTTCGTTGTTATTNTCGCCAAACAAAAAAGATTGTTCAAAATTGGGGCCAAAATAAATTTTGTTTGGCTGNGCATTTCTATTTGCTAACACCAAATCAATATGTCCATCTTGATTAAGATCAGCTGAGGCAATATTAATTGTGGCCTCATCGCTATTGCCAAATGGCTTTCCTTTAGAAAAGTAACCTTTNGAATTATTAAAATAGATATAGTTTTGACTTTTCCTATTTGCGACAACAATATCAACAAAACCATCTTGATTTAAATCAGTGATGCATAATCCTCTTGTGTTTGATTCTTTCATACCAAAATAATGATCAAACGTAAAATTGCCATCACCATCATTTTTAAAGACTTGGTTTTCAATCCTATCATTTGCCACAATAATATCTAAGTCACCATCATTGTCTATATCAGNCAAAGGCACTTGGTACGTTGTNTTTTGCTCAGAACCTAAGGGCCTACTTCTTCTGAAAAATCCTTTTCCATCNTTATAAAATATCTGATTTTGCTGTGACCAATGACGGCCATTAGCAACAATTATATCAAGATCTCCATCACCATCAATATCACCAGAACTAGCACTTGCAGTTAAATCTTGATTGGTGCCTAAAGTAGCATATGGATGTGACTTAAAAAGATTTCTTTGAGGAAAACAAATAGATAATAATAGTGCAATTAATATAATTTTTTTCATTTTTCAAATATAAGGACCTTATACAGTNTCAAATTTATATAATTTCCCATAGAAATATTTTGAATCAATAATTTTCTCAAGCTTTCTACTTATGGTTGAAACTTTATTTATATCAATGCCACAATCATAACCTAAAGTTTCTAATTGATATATTGCTTCCTCAGTAGCAATATTGCCCTTAGATCCAGTCATAAATGGTGAACCTCCAATTCCACCAAAAGACGTATCAAATTTTCTTACTCCCATNTGAAGAGCCACTTTAAAATTATCTAATTCTAAACCACTATTAGTATGTAGATGTAATGTTATTTCTATTCCAGGAAAGTTTTTAATTATTTCTTCTAATAAATTTTCAACATTTTGAGGGGTTGCACNTCCAATTGTATCTGCTAAACAAAAATTTTTAACTCCTGTTTTTAAAATTTTTTCAACTAATTGTAAAACATCANTTTTTTTAATTTTTCCTTCATACGCACANCCCCAAACACATTGTAACCCAGCACGTATTCCCATTTTTAAATCAAATGCGTTAGATATTATTGTCTTAAGTTCATCTTTAGCTCCATCGATTGATGTCCCCATATTTTTTTGGCTATAAGTCTCACTTAATGAGATTGAAGTTTCAACTTTGGTTATTCCACAATCAAATGCTCGATCTAACCCTCTTTGATTTAGAATGAAAGCACTATATATAACATCATTATATTTTGGTAGAGTATTTACAAATCTTTCAACATCAGCCATTTGAGGAATTTTTTTAGGATTAACAAAACTACAGACTTGAATCTGCTTTAATCCTGCTTCAATGAGTGACTCTACAATTTTTAATCTTTTGTCAATCGTGACATATTTAGGGATACTTTGTAAACCATCCCTAAGACCTACCTCATTAATGAAAATAAATTTTTTATCNATCATAAATAATTATTAGGCTTTGAATTGACATTATGATCAATTTTCAGGGTTAAAAAAATAAATTTTTCTATGTTAAATGATATCATAATCTATTTTGAAGGNATTCCTTCATCTATTCGATCAATTATTTTGATCTCAGGNTTGGCCTTTTTTTTANTCTTAGAGTCAGGCATCCCTTTATTCNGATTCAAATATAATAAAGTAAAACANGCTGCATTAAATATTTTTTTTACATCAACCACNNTAATAATAAATCTACTTGGGGCTTCATTAATATTATTTTTTGCAAATTATAATGCGCAAAATAATTCTGGNCTGCTNAATCTATTTGAATTACCTATATGGCTAAATATAATTTTTGGNTTAATGCTNTTAGATCTAATTGGAGCATGGCTNATTCACTGGATTGAGCATAATGTAAAGTGGATGTGGAAATTTCATATCATCCACCATACCGATTCTGAAGTTGATGTAACAACTGGATTAAGACATCATCCTGGTGAAAGTGTATTTAGATTATTATTTACAGCATTAGCTGTTTTTGTCTCAGGAGCATCATTTGGTGTNGTAATGATATATCAAACTCTTTCAGCATTTTTTGCTCATCTAACTCATGCAAACATTAAAGCTCCAAAAATGATTGATAGTATTTTAGATAAAGTTATCGTCACTCCACATTTTCACAAAATCCATCATCATTATACTCTACCTCATACTGATAAGAACTATGGAAATATTTTTTCCATTTGGGATAGGATTTTTGGAACATCAATTAAGGTAAATGATTTAGATGATCTTAAATATGGATTAGATACTCATATGGAGGAAAAAGAAACGTCAAATATCAAAACCATGTTACTTATCCCCTTTGGAGAATATCGCCCACCAGTGGGGTCAAAATTTGGAAATGATGATTAAAGATAAAATTATTTTAATTACTTTTATAATTTTTATTACTGGATGCAGTACAGGTTCATCTATTAACGAAAATCAAACTTATATTTACAAAAAACCATACCATTATGGTATGATAAATAAATCAATTTTATTTGATAAAGTAAAATATCCTTGGTTTATTAAAGAATATAATCAATACAATCCTTCAATTAATGAATTGAATGGATTTGATTATGAAAATATTAATATTAAAGTTTTTATGGGTACGTGGTGCCATGATAGTAAAAGAGAGATTCCACGTTTAATCAAAATATTAGATAATTTAAAGTTCTCTGAATCAAAAATAGATATTATTGCACTAACAAAAGATAAAAAAGGNTACTTCAAAGATTATTCTAAATATAAAGTTTTAAATACTCCCACTATAATATTCTATTTAGATAATAATGAAATTGGTCGAATTATAGAGAAACCTAAAGATTCATTGGAAGCTGCCATAAGCTTGATAATTAAGGATGAATAAAAAGTACTGATACTAATCAAATGAGAATGTCACCTGAAGAAAAAAAAGAATTAGATGATTGGGTTGAAAAGGAATATCCTATTAGTATGAAAAGGTTAGAGTTTTCTAATCCTTTTCATGAGAAGGGTAAACTTTTCATCCTATTTGGAATTATTCTTTACATTATATATGTATTTTCTGAAGTTAACTTTTTATTACCATCATCAATCTTGTTCTTATTGGCAGGAATAATTATGGAAGTCATTGCTTTGATCAAATATTATAGGTCTTTATCAAATGAAAATTGATTTTTCTGGAAAAAATGTTCTAGTTACCGGAAGCTCAGGTGGTATTGGAAGAGCTATTTGCATAGCTTTTTCTGAATTAAATGCTAGAGTTCATCTTCATTACAATTCAAATAAAGAAGAAGCAGAAAAAACTATACAACTTCTTCATGGAGAGGATCATGAACTATATCAAGCTGACCTATCAAATCCTCAAGAAGCTAAGGTNATGATCGATAATATTAATGATATCGATGTTGTTGTCAATAATGCTGCAGTAGTTGAGCAACACGACTTTGATAACCTAGAATATGATGAATGGGTAAAAATTTGGCAAAAAACAATTGGTGCTAATCTTTTTGGACCAGCATACCTNATGTTTCTTTCCTCAAAAATTATGCAAAGGAATAATGGTGGAAAATTTATAAATATTTCATCTAGAGGNGCATTTAGAGGTGAACCAAAAGCACCAGCTTACGGAGCAAGTAAAGCTGGATTAAATGCATTAGGTCAATCTATGGCTCAGGCCTTAGCTAAAGATAATATTTTTGTTTATACTATTGCTCCTGGCTTTGTNGANACAGATCGTGTTNCTGATATAATCAATGATGANATAAAAGCACAAAGCCCATTNAANCGTGTTGCTAANCCTGAGGAGGTTGCAAGGACNGCAGTTTGGNTNGCTTCCGAAGGAAATGATTTTTTAACAGGAAGNATNGTTGATATNAANGGNGCTTCNTATCTAAGATCCTANNANNTTATTTTATCAAATGCATCTTCTTTGATTTAATAAANCCATTNGANTNAATTTGATANATATATATNCCNGAAGGCATTTGNTTNCCAAAANTNTCTTNNCCTTTCCACATAACANTATGNNAACCTGCTNNNTTATTATCATTNAATAANNTNGCAANTTCNCTNCCNTTNAGATCGAAAATTTTAATTTCAACTTTACCTGGAAGATTTAGTGTAAATGGAATCTGTGTTGAAGGATTAAATGGATTAGGATAATTCTGTGCTAATTCAAATTTTTCAGGAATATTAGTATCATTAACACTTAATTCATTTGTGTTAAATCTTGCTGAATACATACCGTTACCATGAGTAGCAATAGCAATATATCCATCACTTGGACGTCCATCTATCATATCAACAACTATATTGCCAATAGTTTCAGCACCTTCTAAAACCCATTTTGTACTTGTACCATTTAAAGTAGACGTTGAATACAACCCAGTACTTGTACCTGCAAAATATCTATAACCATTTTTTAAATGGAATATATAAACAGAACGGACAGACGGTCCTGCNCCATANCCACTAACATTCTCCTCAAGATTTCCACTTACATCTGTCCATGACTCACCTGCATTATCAGAATAAAAGATACTCTTTACTTCATAGCTTGAATAACTAACCATTAACTTATCACCATCTCTTGGATCAACTGAAATGCTACTAATGTATCCGCTGCCACCAATATTATTTTTTATTGATACAGCTTTATCATTTGTATCTGAATTATCTAAACGGTAAATATATCCAGCTGATGTGCCATAATACAAACGGTGGGCTGGAACTCTGCTACCACCAAACGCTGAAATGCTTCCAACACCTACTGCGCCATCTAATCTTTCCCAATTTTTACTTACATATCCTCCACCACTACTTGGCTGTTCATAGTTTGTTTGATTCAATTCAACATTATTATTACGATAAATATATTTTTCAGCAGCATAATATAAAATTTTGTGATCCATTGGATCTGTGTATACAGGACTTATAAATAGTGCTTTATTCTGTCGATCAAAGTCAGGGGGATATAAATATGCCCAAGAATAATTATTGTATTTTCCTTCACCACTTCCATAAGACCAATTAAATGGATTACTCCAATCTTTTATTAAAGTATATCCTCTTTGAGAGGAGACTATATAAGCGTCTCCACCAAAAATGACTGAGCAATAAGCACCATCTCCGCCATTAACTTCACCCCAAACTGTTTTTTCATCTAAAGCTAATGATTCCCANGTACCATTATCTTGAGTTCCACCCATAATTAAATCTGGATATGTTCCACTTGGNTCAATAGCTATCGTATAAAATTGAGTAGTTAAATATCCATTATTTAAAGAGGTCCATTTTTTAGGAACAGCAGAAATGTCTTCCATGATATGTAAACCACCATCACTCGCTGAGAAAACTTTATTTTTCTTATCTTGATAAAATAAGATCTCGTGCTGGTCAGGGTGATGGTCATCCCTTCCATATCCACCAAATTGAAAAGTTTTACTAGATGTTGANAGACCATCNGTGGAATAATAGGCNTTGGTCCCACCAATGAATACAAAATTTGTATCATGTGGACTTATCCTAACATATAAATCATATCCACCTTGAGAATTAAAACTATTTGGAAGGTTTTTTGAGAGATCTTTCCAGGCTGTATTTACATCATCTTGATGTCTGTATCTCCAAAGTAGATGTTCTTCATCATTATTATTTCTATTACCAATTATATAAACAATAGAGTCATGTGATGCAGAAATATCTGGAACTAAACGTAAATAGTCAGCTGGGAATGCTGTAGGAGTAATATCTGACCATGTATTGCCTCCATCTTCTGAACGAAAAATAATTTGATCACTTTCACCACCGACAACAGCGACCATTAAGCCTTCTCTAGTCATTACTATATCAGAATTAGCATTATTACCTGATCCTAAGATTACTTCCCATTTATCGCCACCATCCTTACTACGATAAATTGTCCCATATGAAGCTACAAAAACATCTCCTGATGAAGGATGTACATGNACTCTCCATGCGTAATTAAGGTAATCACTAAATTCTTGTGGCAAATTTTTTGATGTAGATGCAATCAATGACCAATTATAACCATTATCTGTAGATTTAAATATTCCATCTCCACGATAAGGGGCGCCCCTAGCTCCAGCAGAATTTCCACGACCCTCACCTGTCGTTGCATACCATANATTTCTATGTCCCACTCTGGTATCCTGNGCAATTGAGGTTACACTATGCAACTGATTTGGCTTGGTCATTTTTTTCCATGTAGCTCCACCATCAGATGATCGCCATATGCCACCTGAAACTCCACCTGCAATAAAAGTACTTGAATCAGCTATGTCTATAGCCAATGCTCGAGTCCTTCCACCAACATTGTAAGGACCTCTAGNCTTCCATTCTAATGAAGTGTTCGATGATTTAGCTCTCCTTAATCCAATATTAATCTCATTATAATTAGGAATAGATTTTGAAAACTCTAACGCACGTTTTTGAATTCCAACTGGTATTGTATTGGTATGCGGNCTTTTTAATCGAAGCCAATCAAACTCTAATCTTGAAGAAGGACCTCCTTCTTCTCCAGATTCCATAGATAATGAATTAGGTAGTCCAGGATTATTTGGAACATTAAGAGANCCACCCAAGAAAAAAGCTAACCCTATTAATAAGACAAAAGATATACTGATTTTCGAATGATTATTTTTCATAATTTTAATTTATTATTTTAAATTGGTGANCCAAGCCAAATCCCAATGCAAAATAATATCCCAGTTATAGCATGCAGATTTATTGTACCTGCGTTTGCTGGTTGTAAGAGACGGTTATCATAANATTTATATAATACTTTTACTATATTAATAGCAAAATAAGATGCAAGCAATGAAATTAATGTAAGCATGGGNAATGTTCCATTTGCCGCCATAATNGCAATACTTAAAAACGCTCCNGAGATNAATATAACAAATCCTACTCTTGCTTTTTCAGGNCCAAAAACAACAATTAATGTATTTTTCCCCGTTGCTTTATCCCCATCATGATCAGGAAATTCATTAACATAAACAATTGCAGCAACCAATAGTCCAATTGGNATACCAGCTAAAAAAGCTTCTGGAAGTAATTTGCCGGTTTGGACAAGTGTACTACCTGCTACCATTAATGGGCCAAAGTTAAGCCCAATAAGTAATTCACCTAANCCCCTCCTAGATGCGAATCTAAATGGTGGCGCAGTGTAAAAGAGACCAGATAAAAATCCAATTAGCCCAAGCCACAGAACAGGTAATCCCGCCTTTTGAATTAAGGGAACGCCTACTACTGCACTTAGAGTAAAAGCTACTATAGAAACAGTCAACATTCCTTTTGCTGAAATCAAACCCATCTGAATACTTCTGCTTCCGCCTGAAAANGGAACCATATAATTCACATTTGCTTCATCTGTCCCACTAGTATGATCATAATAATCGTTAGCTGTATTTGTCCCAATATGTAATAATGATCCACCAAGAATTGTAAGACCTAACCAAGCCCAACTAACGGTATACCCTAGCATATTTGCAACTGCCGCCCCAGCAAACAAAGGGACAAATGTTGCTGTCAAGAATGGTAGCCGCATAATGACTAACCATGTAAAAATTTTGGTCATCATACTGATCNTAGGTCTAACTTGATCAGCAGTTTTATTATCAAGCGGTGTAGTAACTCCACAATAACCAATGTGTTCACCATTTTTATCCTTAGTAGGAGTNATTTTTATATGGCAAGGAATTTCAGTTTTATTTTTACTTAAAAAAACTGTNTCNCCTTCCCATTCACCTTTTTCAACCGCAATTTTTAGCCAATTCACTACATGACCAAGCACTACTTGACCATCGCTGAAATCACTAACTCTGAGCTTACCAATTACCTCTTTGGATTTATATCCAAATAATCCTTCAGCACCTTCAGAAAATGTTTCTACCTTTCCATCAAGGTCACATGTAATTACACTTTTAATATTTTTCCCCATTATTTTTTCCCCATTATAATTAATTTTTTTATTGATTATTTAACAATACAAAATATAAAATTTTTGTTTATAGAAATACCTAATTCTATTGCGCCAATCTCATTTTAACCTTATCAAATTGAACTGATTTTATTGAATCATAATCTTTNTTGGAAAGCTTTTTGATTTCTTTTTTAGCATATTTAATCCGATCTCTTGTTGGAGGATGAGTGGACAATAATCTGGAAACCTCTGAGTTGCTTTCTTTTTCTTTTGCAGCTAGTTTTTCGAAAAAATTTATTACACCAACAGGATCAATCCCTGCTGCATGCATTTCTTCAATAGCAAGCNTGTCCGCTTCAAGCTCTGCACCTCGACCGTACTTCAGTAATAAACCATTACTAATCATACTAGCTATCATCTGTTCAGTAAAACTACTATTTGGTCCTAAAAATATTCGAGCTATGAATCCGAGACCAGTCTGCTTTGATACTTGTTCCATTCCATGTTTCCCAACTACGTGTCCTATCTCATGAGCCATTACTCCAGCCAATTCTGACTCTGTTTCAGCGAGTTGAATTAGTCCCAAGTTTACATAGCAGTAACCACCAGGTATTGCGAAAGCATTTATCGAAGGATCATTTACAACTTTAAATCTATAAGAAATATTTCTGCGCTTTGAAAATCTAACTAATCTCTGCCCTAAATCGTTTATGTATTTTTCAACAATTTTATCATTATATAATTCAATTCCTTGTTCAATTTGAAATGCATATTGTGAACCGATGTTACGCTCTTCTTCATCAGAGTAGAAATTTATGTTTGCAAAAGTATTGCCTATTTGCGTACAACCCATCTGTATTAACAAAACAAATAAAGCAATTATATGAATTGATATCTTTTTCATTGCGAAAGAATGAGCTAATTGAAGTTTATTATAATAAATAAAAATTATTCTAAATCAATATCTAGACTATCTGCAGATAATGGTTCAGGAACCTCACCCCAATGTGTTGGAGAAGTATTTAATTGCCAACTTATGTTCTCATTGGATTGATATACTTCTATTGCGTCTCCAACTCGAATATTACTTGATGACCATTCAGCATTTGAACGACCAACAATAATTTTACCAATAGACTCATTATTATAATCTAAAAAAATGAGGTGGGTGCCAGTAGAATCTCCAACCATAAACTTATCCCATTTTGATGAGTTCTTTGATATAAGAGTGGTTCTCTTTAAATCCAAAATTTTTTCAAAAAAACTATTTATAGTATTTTCTTTGACAGTCAATGAATCATGGCCATCGATTGACCAAGTATCTCCATTAAAAGATAATGATATTGAATCACTAAGCTCATAGATTTCTATACCAAAAATATCATCTCTTTCAATACTAAAAACCTGATCACTTTTGGATGACAAAGAATTTTGATTAAACTGACTAATCGCAAAAAGGATGATCAATGTAATTAAGCCAAAAATCCATCCTTTATATTTATTCATATAATTCCTCTAAAACTTTGCTTCTATTTTTTTGATTTCGAATACGAATTAAACCGAAAGCAATTATTAATATTGTTGGGCTGATTATGTTAATCCATTTCCACGTTCTTTTTGCTCCATCAGATATATCTTCAAGTGGTCTAGATGTTATTTCCCGTGAACGAAGAGCAATTAAATCTTTATCTCCGATAAGATAATCAATTGAGTTCATGATGAAAATGTGATTCTCAGGTGACCTCCCTCCACCTTGGTCAGACATAAATTCTGAATCAGACACTAGAATGACTTGGCTCATAATTCCATTACTGTTCAAACGTTCAGATCTTGCCCCCAATACTTGAGCGGATTTATTAAACATTCTCATGAAAGGGTTTTGCTGAGGATCTGGATTCAAATTATAATTTCCTCTCATTTCACCAGACTGATCAGATGAAAACAAAAGTGGAACGAAGTTTACATTTCCAATTGTAGATGAATCTTGTTTTATTTCACTTGCAAAAACAAGTTGCATCTGTTCGAGACCGGCAACAATTGATTCATCTGAATTAAATGAACGAACAATGGGTAAGAGTGGATACTCCATGGGCACATTCATCCGAATTGGACCCATTTGTTGTTGCACATTTACTCTTCCACATAATTTATCAGTAACCAAATTCTCTTCGATGGAGAAACCATAATCTTTAATAATTGAAAAAATATCTGATTCTATCGGAAATGCTTGTTGAATTTGAAGATTGGTCTTAATTCTATTTTGTGTAAGAAATAAATTACCTCCTCGATTAAGAAACTCTAATAAATTTTCCTTTTCAGATGAACTCAAAGAGTCAGAAACGCCGCCCATAAGAATTGCATTTATTTCAGGAGTTACTGGTTCTGAAAGATTGATTGGACGAACATTATATCTTTGATTTAAAATATTTTGAATCGTCTGATATTGATTTGTTTGAGACTCTAATGACGCGATTCCCACAACTGGTTTGTTGGTTTCAACTAATTTTTTAATCTTAGTTGTAATTTCATATTCTAGACCTGTTGTCGTTTGAATTACTGGGAGCACTTCTTTCTTATCCTCATATAGAATTACCATACCCATAAGTACTCTCTTAACTTCCATCTTATCATTTTCTACCACTTGCATCTGTACCGGCATGATACCAGCTTTCTGGGCTTCCTGTTCAATATTCTGATCATCTTCTGGTCTAAAAAATTCAAACCTTATATTTCCATCAGAAATTGCTTCAAATTCTTCTAAGAGATCCTGTAAATAACGTCTATTATTTGCATATTCGCCTGGTAAGTCATCAGAAAAATAAATTTTCATTGTTAGAAGATCATCAATTTGATCAACGACTGATTCACTTGAAGCAGATAATGAATACATATTATTATCCGTAAGGTCCCAACGGAAAAACCAGTTCTTAGAAATGGCATTTAATAAGAATAACATTGTAAACATCACTAAAGCCGGGGCAACGACTGATTTCTTAAGATCGATATTTTTTATTTTTTCAATCATTACTTCCACCTCTTTACTTCAAGAGTTTGAATAGTAAGAAATATAAAAAATCCAATCATAGAAATAAAATATATCAAGTTTCTAGAATCAATTACTCCTCGAGAAATATTAGATAAGTGATAATCAACTGATAAAAATTGAATAAATCCAGCAATGGAGCTTGGAATAAAAACTAATGTTTTATCTAACATAAATAATACTAATACTATAAAGACACCAATAATGAAAGAAACAACTTGATTTTCAGTAACACTACTAGAATAAGTTCCAATTGCTGCATAGGTAGCACCCATTAATGCAAGACCCAAGTAACCACTAAAAATTGCACCATAATCAACATTTGATCCGACAAAAATAAGTGTAAAAAAATGTATAGATGTAGCAACTAGTCCCAATAAAATCAATGATAAAGCAGCAAAAAACTTTCCTAATACAAATTCATAATTATTTATTGGCAAAGTAGAAATGATTTCCATTGTGCCAAGATTATGCTCCCTTGCAATTAAGCCCATTGATACAGCTGGAATAAAAAACAAATAAACTAACGGAACGATATCAAAAAGTACTCTGAGGTCTGATTGGCCAAAAAGAAAAAAAGTATTTGTGAAAAAATATCCATTAACAATAGCAAAAATCACCAAAAATATATATGCCATAGGACTATTAAAAAACCCAGCTAACTCACGTCGAAAAATAGTATTAATATTACGCATTAACGCTATCCTCCATTGTTAAGTTTCTAAAAATATCTTCTAAATTAGTAGAATGCGGATTCATTTTTAAAATTTTCCATTTATTCTTAATTGCATAATTAAAAAGATCTTCACGAGGGTCATTATCTTTTGAATACTCAAATTGTAATTGCTGCAAATCATCATTTTCATCAATTGACTTAAATTTTACGGCTGGAAGTTTTGCTTGTATGTGTTCAACGCTTTCTTTGGTTGCGCCTTTAACTTCCATATTTAAAATAACATTTCCCATGAAATTGCTCATTAACTCGTCGCTTGTTCCATTAGCTACAATCTCTCCTTGGTTAATTATGATGATTCGATCCACTGTTGCTTGAATTTCCTGTAAAATATGACTCGACATAAAAACTAACTTTTCTTTACCGAGTGATTTAATAAGCTGGCGAATTTCTACAATTTGATTTGGGTCAAGACCAGTAACAGGTTCATCAAGGATCAGTATTTTAGGATCATGTATCATAGCAGCCGCTAGACCAATTCTTTGCTTATACCCTTTTGAACAATCTGAAACATTTTTATGTACGACACCTCGTAACCCACATTGTTCAACAACACGTGCAAGTGCTTCTTTGAAATCTCGACCAAAAATATTCCGTATAGATGCTAAAAATTCAAGGTATTCATATACACGCATTTCAGGATAAAGTGGATTTAACTCAGGTAAATAACCAATTAATTTTTGAATTTCATGTGTATCTTCATAAATATCTAAATCATTGATTTTAATTTCACCTTTTGTTGGTATTAAATATCCTGTAATCATCTTAAGTGTAGTGGTTTTACCAGCGCCATTAGCTCCAAGAAAACCAATAATTTCCCCATCATTTAAATCAAAGGATATTGATTTAACAGCCTCAACTGTATCATAGTTTTTAGATAAATCTGTAACTTTTATCACTTAAATATGCCTCTCCTCAAACAATCTAATTATTAATAACGAAAAAAATCTTTTAAAAGTTCCGGCGAAATTAAAATAAATAAGTCAAAAAATTCAATTAGTCTAGCAAATTGATTTTTTTTATTATTAAATCTTTGATAATTCTTATATGATTAGGTGTTGATCCGCAACAGGCACCAATAATATATGGAGTTTTTTCTAAATATTTGAACATTGAATTTTTAAATGTTTCATCATCTATAATTTCACCCATCTCTCCATCAATCTCTGGTTGAGTTAATCCTAGGTTTGGATAAATTCCCCAATCCAATATTTTATTATCAATAAAAGAATCTAAAGCTTCACTTGTTAATCGGACTGTATTGCAATTTAGCATTAAACAAGTTAAGCGTTCGATTTTAAGAGCATATATTTCACTTAATTGATGCCCAGATAATAAATGATCACGGTCATTTATTATCAAACTTAACCAAACAGTAGGAATATTTTTTGTTGCTTCAAGGGCAATATTAATTTCATTGAGATGGCCCATGGTCTCCAATAAAATCGTGTCAACTCCACCTTCAATAAACCACTCTATAGTTTCACCATAAGAATCTTCAGCGATTGATTTACCTGGATATTCATCTGGTTCATAACAATCGTTAATTGATGTTATAGATCCTGCAAGAATCTTTGGGTTTACCGAACGGGCNAAGTCTATTGCTTTCATCAAACTATCTTTAGCTTTTCTGNANGCACGTTTTGGAGAATATTCTGCTCTACGATAAGACCATGTTGTCGTCCTAAATGTATTAGTTGTAATTATATCNGCACCNGCCTCAACATAATCTTTATGAANTGATNGAACAATTTGNGGTTCCTCAATATTTGCTTGAGCAGACCATAGAGGTAGAGGCAATTTGANACCATGGCTTATAAGCTGAGTACCCATTGCACCATTAATNATTAGAGGAGAATCTATATNNAACTTGTTTATANNTATATTATTTTAACCAATGATAGAACTTCATGATAAA
Organism: Fidelibacterota bacterium; assembly: GCA_002713455.1. GTDB lineage: Bacteria > Fidelibacterota > Marinisomatia > Marinisomatales > TCS55. The sequence goes on along the minus strand of PASX01000017.1, from coordinate 45,266 downwards.
ATAAATAATTAGATTCAATATAATTAATGATGNGAATGGAAAATAAAATCTAAAATTTTCAGAGCCTAATCGAACATCACCAGGTAANCGACCAANCCAACCNAGCTTATCTGAAAATTGATTTATAATAAANCCAATAATAATAAAACCAAATCCNAAATAGANTATCCATTTACCTAAATCTCTCATNNGAAATTAACTTAACAANAAANGATTANTNCANTNNGATAATTCTACTGATTTAGAAANAAATAATCTGNTGCTAATTGAGCCATNGATTTCATTCCNTATTTAAGATTTCTTTCGTCAGCAAAAAAATATGGAGAATGATTAGGATAAGCTTTAGAAGGATCNTCTGATACACCATTGAAAAAATACAATCCTGGCGCATGATCTGTAAAGAATGGAAAATCTTCTGCGCCAGTAACAAATGGTCTTATCAGGACATTCTCTTTACCATACACTTTTTGGAGTGAAGGTAACATTTGATCTGTTAATGATGGCTCATTATAAGTTACTTTTGCAATACCNCTAAAAATTTCTACATTTGCTTTTGCACCAGAAGCGCTTGCAATCATTTCAACTTTATCTTTAATACTCTTATGAATATGATCTTTAATTTCTTGTTTAAATGTTCGTATGGTACCTTCCATTACTACTTCTTCAGGAATAATATTGTTTCGTACACCNCCATGAATTGAACCAATTGTTACAACCGCAGGAACCTCTGTAATATCAACTTCCCTAGCAACAATTGTCTGNAATGCCAAGATTATTTGAGATGAAATGACAATAGGATCTACTCCACCCCATGGTAAGGCACCATGCGTCTGTACACCAGTTACAGTTATACGCATCCTTTCAGCCGCAGCCATTGTTGGGCCAGAACGATATTCTGCTTGACCAACCTTGCCAGGCCAAGCATGAAGTCCAAAAATGGCATCTACTTTTGGATTATCCATCACACCTTCTTCAACCATATAAGGTGCACCACCTTTTTCACCTAAGGGAGCTCCTTCTTCTGCCGGTTGAAAAATAAATTTTACCGTACCAGGTAGGTCCTTTCGAATAGAAGCTAGAATTTCAGCAGCACCCATTAACCCTGCTACATGATTGTCATGCCCACAGGCATGCATTACATCTACTTCTTTTTCCTGATAGATACCTTTTGCTTTGGATGCAAAAGGCAAATCCACTTTTTCCTTAACCGGAAGACCATCCATATCAGCTCTCAAAGCAACAACCTTCCCAGGTTTACCACCTTTTAATAGTCCCACTACACCAGTATGTGCCACTTCAGTTTCCACATCAATACCGAGAGACCTTAAATGCTTAGCTACTTTAGCAGCCGTTTTGAATTCACGATTTGATAGTTCTGGATTTTGATGAATGTCTCTTCGCCATTTAATAACTTTTTTTTCGATCTTATCAGCTATTTTATCAATCTGCTTATTAACTCGCTCAGGTGTCTGTGCAACTATAAATGAAAAAGTTAATATTGAAATGAGAAGATTTTTCATAAATATCCTAATATTTTTCTAAATCACCATCACGGCGTTTTGCTTTTTTCACCATATTTTCAACATCTTTTAAAAGTTGTTTAGCATCATAAATAATTCCATCCTTTATCGTATATTTTATTCCACCCACCCTTACTACCTCATTATCATCACTGATTTTAATCGCACCAGTACCATACAATACTTTAAGATTCGCCAATGGATTTTCATCTACAATCACTAGGTCAGCTAACATTCCAGGCTCTACAGTACCAAAATCTGGTTTTGTTCCTAATGGTTTATGTAATGTTTCTGCTCCATGTAGCGTAGCAGCTCGAATAACTTCTAAAGGATGAAATCCTGCTTCTTGGAGCATTTCTAACTCTTGGATATATCCAAAACCATATAAATTATAAATGAATCCTGAGTCAGATCCTGTTGTAACTCTACCTCCGGCATTTTTGTATTCATTTAAAAATTGCATCCAGACTTGATAGAATTTTTTCCAGGCAACTTCATCATGAGTTGTCCAATCAAACCAATATGATCCATGAGCTTCTCTACTTGGTGTATAAAAATCCCATTGAGAAGGTAAAGTATAGATTTGATGCCAATCTGCATTCCTTGCTCTCATTACATCTCTTCCTGCAGAATAAATTGTCATAGTTGGGTCCAATGTGAAGTCTAAAGAAATCAGTTCATCCTTAAGGGCTTCCCACTTTTCTCCATTTGGCTTAACCATTTTCCATTGTCGTGCTACTTGGCCAAAACGATGCTGTTCATTATTATAATTCATATCCATTGGCCATGACTGAATATCATTATTCTCATACATAGATTCAAATAATCCGTAAAAATGAGTTTGGGTACCTAGTCCTAGCCTAGCAGCATCAATCGTATTCATTCGTGCTACTCCAGTTTGACCTAAATGTGCTGTGGTACCTAAATTTTGTTTTGTTGCTTCATCAATTAATGCCGCCATTAATGATGGCTCATAAGCACCTAATTTTAATCCATCGATTCCTTTTTTAGCTGCATATTTCACCCATTTCCGTGCTGTTTCAGGATCACGAACTGGTCCACCCTTCCAATCTTTCCCTTGACCTGCCCTTTGATATGCCCATATCCTAGGCGCTGTAATTTCATTCTTTGCTGACCGTTCTTTTTCACTTAAAGTAAACTCTAATGGTCCAAGTCCTACACCTCTTACTGAAGTCACTCCATGGGCTAACCAAAGTTTATAAACATATTCAGTTTCTGGAGCTTTTTGAACACTTCCAGCATGAACATGCATATCTACAAACCCCGGCATAACATATGANCCTTGGGCATCAATCTCATAATCACCAGCTTCTGGACGGCGATCTTTTTTTATTGGAACACCTGGATATCCAACAGATCTAACTGAAGAAATTCGATTACCTTCAATGACAATATCCACAGGACCACGGGGAGGACCACCTGCCCCATCTATNAATGTGGCTCCTCGAATGACTAAACGATCGTAAGGTCCATCACCTTCAGCTCTATCTGGACCTGGCGCTATCCCGTCTCGATTNGATTGTGCAATAATTAATGTAAATAAAAAAAGTAAAGTTATAAATTGTTTAAAGTATTTCATTTCTCCTCCTCTTTAAAAACTCTGATTTCCTCCTTAAAATTGAATCAGAATTACTTTGAATATAATCATACAGCGATTGATAATTCATCAATCCTTTTCAAAGCGTTTTTGAATTCAATANGCTTTTGTCTTTTTTTTGCTCCTATTGAAAAAATTTTTAATTTTTTTATTAATTCACTCCGCATAGCAGAAAGTTGATCATTAGAAAAATTTTTATTAATTAATNTTTCTAAAACTTCAATCCGATACCGTTCAATACCGTCACTTACTTTTGATAACTGATCGTTATGACCGCCATATTTTTTTATTAAAAATTCATCCAANAATAATATTTGAAATTCTGCTGAAATTCTGATCCATAGATCATAATCTTCACAAATAAGAAAATCTTCATCAAAATATCCAACTTGATCTAGAATTGAACGATGAAATAAAGTAGAGGATGGCGAGATACGACACATATCCAATACTTTAAAAAAAATCTCTCCTCCATATTTTTGATGTTTTTTCATTTGATTTAAAAGAACACCATTTCTAATCCAAACTTCATTTGTATGACAAAAAGAATATTTAGGATTGGATTTTAATATTTTAATNTGTTTTTCTAATTTATTTGGTAACCATTCATCATCTGAGTCCAGTAATGCAATCCATTTAGAATTCGTTGCTTTTATACCTGCATTGCGCGCAGAACTAACACCCCGATTTTCTTGAAAAAGNAAACTTATTTTAGGATATGTTTTTTGAACCCATTCNNCTGTGCCATCTGTAGAACCGTCATCGACTACTATAATTTCATTACAAGGATATGTTTGATTGTAAACAGAATCTATTGCCCTTTGAAGCAAATGTTTACGGTTATAGGTTGGAATGATGCATGCTATTTCCATTTAAANATTAAAATAATGGACTTGGGTAGGCACCAGAAGTAACTAGTTTTTGAATTTTCTTTTCAACAATAGGCTTGTCACTCTTATAGGTCACTCCAAACCATGAAGACGTTGTTTTAAGAACNTGAANACTCTCCTCTCCATTCTGAATAAGTTCATTGATTACAGATGGAATCAAAAATTCGCTCTTTTTTTCGTGGCTATTTACATTTAGAAAATCAACAAATTTTTCTTTCAAATAATGAAATAAAGCGGGGGTGAATCCCCACATATTCATTGAAACAGGTTCGCTACCATTAAATAAAATGTCCCTATCCGAATGAATAAATTCCCCCTTTTTTTCTAGATCTCCAGTCTCTACTACAGTTGATAGTTTTTCGTTTTCTATGCTACAAACACCTCTAGTGACAGTGCCAAATGATGATAGTGTATTATCTAACCTGAATGCAACCATACTAAATTGATCTTTTCCATTAAAATAATAATCAGATATAACTTTAAAAGACTCTTTTCCATAATAATCATCCCCATTTATTACAACAAATGGTTCATTAACTAGATCATTAGCAGAGAGGATTGCATGTCCAGTTCCCCAAGGTTTTTCTCGTCCTTCAGGACAACTAAATCCGCTAGGAAGATCATTAATATCCTGATAAGCAAATTCGACTTCAATTTTATTTAAATATTTTTCTGCTACTTGGGTTTTAAATTGATTTTCAAAGTCCTTACGAATAATGAAAATGACTTTATTAAATCCAGCATCTATAGCATCATAAACTGAATAATCAATAATTGTCTCTCCAGAAGGCCCAATTTGGTCTAATTGTTTCAAACCACCATACCGAGATCCCATCCCAGCGGCCATCACTAATAATGTTAAATTATTTTTTTCTTTAATACTCATTTACCCCTCAATTCTTGTACCGCTGTCAGACTGAATAATATATGCTTTCCCTCCAGCATTTTCAATCGCATTCGCTACTTTTTTAGGATTATCTGGGGCATAAGCAAACATACATCCACCCCCGCCTGAACCATTAATTTTACCACCTAACGCTCCTGCGGACATTGCGGATTGAATCATATTCTCAATTTTATCTGTACTCACCTGGAGTGAGTTTTTTAATACCATATGATGTTCAGTTAATAACTGTCCAAAATATTCATGATCGAATTTTTTCTTTCCAAATTCGAGGATTGCTTTTTTTAGAATTTCTCGATTGTTAATTGTTCCAAAATACAGTTCTTTTTCTTCCTCATTTAAATCGGATAAGTTTTGATCTTGATCACATAATTCAAAAGTAATATCAGGATTTCGTTTTTGTAACTTTTTAATTATATCCAACCTAAGATTGCGGCATCGCTTTAAAATTTGAAGAGTATTCTTAGGCTCTAATGAATCTCCCAGAACAAAGGTTCCTAAATTTGATTTTATTTTGTTAATTGAAAGATTAGGCAGAGGCTTTATAAAAATACAATTCCCCATTGAAGTGGAATACTGATCCATCATGCCTCCTGGCTCTCCAAATTCAAGGACTTCGGCTTTATATGAAATTTCGCCAATTTTTTGTCTATTCCATTCAATAGTTTCATCTGCCATTTTAGATAAGAAATGTATCCAACTGACCATTATTGAAGAAGAACTGCTTGTCCCTGCTTGAAATGGGATATTACTACTAACTTCACAATTAAATCCTCTAGAAAAATTTAAGCCCTCTTTAATACAGGCCTTGATACCACTTTTAAAATAATCTCTATCACTTTCATAAGTTANATTATCCAATGANAATGATTCNGTTTCNCCAAGATCTGATTTATATATAATNACTCCTCTATCATTTGTTTTTTCNCCTTTAAGAGAAGAGCGAAGAGATATAGCCATCGCCANCGTTGGTAAGCCTAGATAATCTTGATGCTCACCAAATAAACATATTCTTCCAGGAGTNGTTATTTCCAAAACTTTTTTAACCCAAAGNCAGATATAATAGATAATAGTATTAGAAAATANCCTAGTTGATTTCCATAAATCAATTGTCCCACTCCAAGCAAAACACTATAAACTGTTGAACAACCTAAAAACATTAACAAAATCCCNTTAGGTAATTGCCAAATTTCTTTAGAATCANTCAATGTATACTTTGACCAACCGGGACCACCAGGATTAACTTTTTTTACAAAATCAACTAACGTCTTTTCATCATCTGGAGGTGTAATAAAAGTAGCAATAACCCAAACTATAGTAGTAAGTAGAGCGCCAATGATAATTTTTTCCCACTCTTCAAAATTTGAATCAAAAAAGTTAAAATATACAGCTATTATAAGAGAACTTATCATTGCAACGATTTCAGTATAAGCATTAATTCTCCACCAGAACCAACGCAATATATATATAAGTCCAGTCCCAGCCCCAATCATTAACAATAATGTAAAAGCTTGTCCAGCGCTAGTCAATAACAGTCCTAAGCCACCACCCATTACTATTGACAGAACTGTAAATAATCTTCCTGATTTGACTAGCTGTTTTTCTGTGGCCTTANTATTTATAAAACGATAATAAAAATCATTAACTAAATAACTAGCACCTAAATTTAATTGAGTTGACATAGTNCTCATNAATGCTGCAATNAATGATGCTGCCACTAAACCTAAAAGTCCTGATGGCAATAGGCTTANCATNGCTGGATAAGCAACATCATGACCNAATTTATCAGCTGGNAAATTNGGAAAGGCTTTTTCAATATCAGNAAGCTCTGGNAAAATAATTAATGANGANAATGCAATTAANATCCATGGCCATGGACGTAAAGCNTAATGTGCAATGTTAAAAAGAAAAGTAGCTCCAACGGCATTNTNTTCATNCTTCGCTGAAAACATTCTNTGNGCAATATATCCNCCACCACCAGGTTCTGCNCCNGGGTAATANCTAGCCCACCANTGNACAGCAAGAGGNACAANNAAAANNGGAATCCAAACATTTTTATCTGAAAAATCTGGAAAAAGAGAAATTTTATCTACAACATTTGCATGGGAGATTAANTTTGCAATTCCTCCTATTTCNGGTAGNTCTAATATAAAAATCATTGCCCATANCGAACCTAACATAGCTAAAATNAATTGAACAAAATCGGTAATGATTACGGCCTTTAGCCCACCTAATGTTGAATAAATCAATGTGATTGAGCATGCGATNGATAGAGTCATCCATCCTGGCCATCCCAACACAATTTCACCAAATTTTATTGCAGCAAGACTTACAGTTCCCATAACAAGTACATTAAAAATTAAACCCAAATATAAAGCTCTAAAACCTCTTAAAAATGCTGCTGCTTTACCACTNTATCTTAATTCATAAAATTCAATATCTGTTAATACACCGGAACGATGCCACAATTTTGCATAAACAAAAACTGTTAACATTCCAGTTAACAAAAATGCCCACCAGCTCCAATTTCCTGAGACACCATTTTNCCGTACCAGGTCAGTCACAAGGTTAGGAGTATCAGTTGAAAAAGTAGTTGCAACCATGCTAATTCCAAGTAACCACCAAGGCATATTTCTACCAGCTAAAAAGAATGACTGCCTATTTTCCCCGGCTTTTTTTGAAGACCATATACCTATACCAAGTGATAGAATAAAATATGCCCCTATTATAAACCAATCTAGATTTGAAAGACTCATTTAATAATTATCATTTAATCCAAAAATTGGTGGGTTTGTCTTCCATTTTCCTCTAGTAAAATCTGGAATTTTTATTGAAGAACTATTATTTTTTATTGATTGTTCAGATAGAGGTACAATACAGCTCATACTTACAGCGTCATATACATCTATTACCGGCATTTTATCATTTTTTATAGCTTCAACAAATGCCCGAATTATAAAGAAATCCATTCCTCCATGGCCAGCTTGGCTTAATGTTGATTTTGCTTTTGAAAATCTCTTCCATAGTGGATGATCAAATTCTTTCAAATAGTGTTCATCTTTCTCCCACCTATGATTTTCAGGGCTTCTTCCCTCAATATAAATTGACTTTGAATCCTTCATCCATAGTCCTTTTGTTCCTTGGACACGAAAATTTAAACTATATGGCCTTGGAGAATTAGTATCATGACTCAATACTATTGTCTGTCCTTTTGCACATTTAATCACTGTTGTTACTACATCTCCTAATTTAAATTTTATTTTTGCATTAGGATGATCGACCCCTCCATTATCAACAATATATTTATTCAAACCTCTACTTTGACTTGCAGTTGATGTGAGATGTAACATTCTATTTCCACGATTTATATTCAACATAGGACTTATTGGCCCAAGACCATGCGTTGGGTACAAATCTGCATTCTTATCTACAGAATGTTGTGTGCGCCATCTCGCTTCCGAAAAAGCTTTTTCACCAAACTCTACGCCACCTCCATAAGGTCCTTTTCCATCATTAAATTTGACATGGCGTAAATCATGCTGATACCCACCTTGACAGTGAATTAGTTCACCAAATAGTCCTTGGCGTACCATATTTAATACCGCCATAATATCCCTTCGGTAATTAACATTCTCCATAATCATGCAAAGTTTTTTTGTTTGTTCTGATGTATCAACTAAATCCCAGCAATCCTTTATTGTTAAAGCTGCAGGAACCTCAACACCAACATGCATTTTGTTTTTCATTGCTTCAATTGCCATTGGATGATGCCATTCCCAAGGTGTAGCGATATTTACCGCATCAAGGTCTTCTTTAGAAAGCATATTAAGATAGTCTTCAGGTCCCTGATCATAAATTTTAGGCTTTGGCCTACCTGCTTTTGAAAAAAGCTCAAGAACCATATCAATCATTCGTTGATCAATATCGCAAATTACAGGAATATCCACATCTGGTCTATCCAATAGGAGTTTCGTGTTCCACTGGCCTCTTAATCCAGTTCCAATGATTCCAATTTGCAATTTATTTGAAGAAGCAAATAAGTTGGATGGCATTATTGATGCAGCAGCTCCAATAATTGTAGCCGATTTCATAAAACTTCTTCGATTAATTGTTTTTTTCATATTATTACCTATTTTATAATAAATCCATCTTTCAAAGGATCATCNGGATTTAACCAAAAAGTATTTCGCCCAGTTATATATGCCTCGCCATTAATTTCAGGAATAATTGCATTATATTTTCCATATCTTAACGCTCTATCTACTTTAACAGAAAAAGTCGTCCCTATTATACTTTCAATTATTATTTTTTCTCCTAACTCAATTTCATTACGCTCATAATGAATCGCTGCTCGTGCNCTAATACCAGTNCCTGTGGGGCTACGATCAACTTCTCCATCGGCAAAAATACAAACATTTCTACTATGACTATTTGAACCTTTAGGAGGTCCAATAAATATTGTACCATACAGGAAATTCATTTCGTCTTCTGTGGGNTGCTGTAGTTCTATTGAATTTGAAATAGCATCTTTTATTTTCATACCAGCTTCAATTAGTGCATCGCAATACTCATTTGTGCAATCAAGCCTTAATTGATCCACCTCCACAAATGCGTAAAAGGCCCCACCAAATGCTAAATCATATTTTATTTTTCCATAGCCAGNAACATCTATGCTAGCATCTAGTAATTGAACAAAAGAAGGAACATTTTGAAAACGAATATCTTTAACAGTATTATTTTCAANCTTACCATATGATACAATCTGACCTGAAGGCACATCCATTTTAATTTCCGTTTCAGGTTCAATCATAGCAACAAGGTTCATTTCTAGAAATGCTTTAGTTAATGCAATAACAGCATGGCCACACCCAGTTGAATATCCATCATTATGAATAAAAATAACTCCAAAATCAGAATCAGAACTTTCTGCTTCAACAATTATAGCNCCATACATATCCGTATGACCTCGTGGCTCCCAAATCATTGCTGTACGAAATTTGTCATAATTTGATAGCGCATATGCACGCTTTTCTAATATAGTTTTTCCATTTAATNTNGGAAAACCATTCATGATAATTCTTAGAGGCTCACCAGCTGCATGCACTTCAACAGTGTTAATCTCTATCCAGTCTTTAGGAGGTAAAAATTTATTTATCTGATCTAATTCAATCATTAAATCTTAATTTTGAAAGTTTCTCAATATCATCTGCACTAATGTAAGGTGAGAGCATAAAAGAAAATTCATAGTTTTTTGGATATAAAGTATATTTTTCATGAGGTTTTGCCCCCCAGCTGTTATCGCCACCAACACCCATTTGCTTATAATCAATAAGCCAATCCACTTGATCCTTTTGCGATAAATCAATTNTTCCATGCCTTCTAGNTCCAGGATAATAATCAAGGTCAGANTAAGGGTAGTGATGAACACTTCCATCAAATTGTGGTAGCCCTATTGCTATCAATCCGTTTTTATCATTTGAAATAGCCATCCAATAAACATCAGTTTTGTTTCCTGTTTCTTGAGGACGAACATATTGGAATGATTGCTCCCAAATCGGTCCGGAATAATAATTGATTGCAGCCGATGACTTCCTATCCCAATACGATTCATGAGGTCCTCTTCCAAACCATGATACATTATTAAAACTACCAGGAATTGAAAATTTCATTCCGAATCTTGGAATTTCTGATAAAGTTGAATCTATTGATTCAATTTTCTGGGAAACCTTGATCATACCATTTCCGTAAATACTATAATTAGATACAATAACAGTTTGGGTAACGCTATCTTCATTGACAGCATTAATATTTGCTACATTATTATTTATCATATACTCAAAAGAAATTGTTTTCATCCTCTTACCTGCGTTTTTCCAAAGGTTGGTTCTCTTCGGCATATTATTACCCAAATCATTATCAGTAGGTGCACGCCAGAAGTGAATTTCTGATGGTGACTTAAATAAATTGATACTATCATTAAGAGTATATTGGCTAATCTGACCTGAATTCCGACTTATTGAGACTTTAAACCCATTAGAAAAGACTTGGACTCCTAATTCATCTTCATTCAATTGTACATTAGAAAATTCTGTTGGATTTTGTGCAATAACCTCTTTATATATCGGCAATTCATATTGTTCCCATGCAACAATATGATTTTTAGGGATTAATAATTTTTTATTCTTTGTCTTTGCTTGAATGGTTAAATAATAATGGATTCCTGGACGGGTCTGAATACTTGACAAGTCAAAAAATAAAGTTCTTGATTGTCTAGGTTTTAAATCTAGTGTACCAAGCCGACCAGATAAAACAGTTTTACTATTTCCTTTTACATACCATGAAAACGTAAGATTAGATAAATCAATAAAATCATAATCATTTGTTATAGTTATCCTACCTTTTGTTATATCATCAGCTTCAAATTTTATTGGTTGATATATTTTCTTTACCTCAAAAATATGAGGATTTAAAGTACGATCAGCTGCAACTAACCCATTTGCACAAAAGTTTGAGTCATTTTCTACAAATTCTGGTCCAAAATCACCACCGTACCCCCAATATTGGATTCCTTTAGAATTGGTCTTGGCTATTACTTGATCGGACCAATCCCAAATAAATCCCCCTTGTAAAGATTCATACTTTTCAAAAGTATTCCAATAATCAATTAAATTCCCCACACTATTACCCATTGCATGCGCATATTCACAAAGAATAAGTGGACGATTAGTATTTTTTTGAGCATAGTCAGTAATAAATTCAATATTTTTATACATTGGGAAAATAATATCTGTGTGCAGATTCTCTTGAGCAGGTTCATAAACAATAGGTCGACTACTGTCTTTACTCTTTAACACATTATATAATTTTACAAAATTATTTCCATCGCCAGCTTCATTCCCCATAGACCACATTATTATAGAGGGTTGATTTTTATCCCTTTCAAACATTCGCATACCGCGATCCAACCATTGTTCCGTCCAAGTAGTATCATTAGCTATAAAACTAAAACTATTTTTGTGGAATTTCATTCCGTGAGCTTCAATATTTGCTTCATCAACTATATATAANCCATATTGNTTACAAAGCTCATACCATCTTTCTTGATTNGGATAATGNGATGCCCTAACTGCATTNATATTATGTTCCTTCATNAATTTTATNTCCTCAATCATTGANTCTTCAGTTATAGATCGGCCAAAAATAGGNTCCCACTCATGCCTATTTACNCCACGAATCATNATTGGATTCCCATTTAATTTCAATAAACCATCTTTTATTTCAACTTTCCTAAATCCTACTTGATGAGTCAGTGATTCAATTACTCTTCCATCAATATTTAATAGAGAAAGTTGCAACTGATACAAATAAGGGTCTTCAGCAGACCACTTTTTAACCCTTCTTATAACTGATTCAATATTCAATGATGCAATCGAATCAATATTAACCGTTTGTGTTGAATCAAATAGCACTCGATTTCTTCTCATCGGTTCAACCAATTTTGCATTTACAGTGAGTTCTTCAACATCTTGATTCTTATTTATTAAATCAACTTCAATAGAAAAAAGGCCTTTTTCATAATTTGAATCCAAATCTGATTTAATATGAAAATCTGAAATTCTAGTTTTATTGCGGGCGAATAAAAACACACTTCTTTCCAATCCACTTAGACGCCAAGTATCTTGGCCTTCCAAGTAGGAACCATCTGAAAAACGATAAACTTGGACAGCTATTTGATTTTGTCCTACTTTAATTTGCTCCGTTATTTCAAATTCAGCTGGCGTTTTTGATCCTTGGCTATAACCAATGAACTTTCCATTAATCCACAAATAAAATGCAGACCTTACACTACCAAAATGAACAAAAATATCTTTCCCCAACCATTCTTTTCTCACATCAAAAGANTTTTTATAAGAACCAACTGCATTATATGATTGAGGTACAAAGGGAGGGTCTACAGGAAATGGATACTCTTCATCAAGATAAATTGGGAAAGAGTGTCCTTGCAACTCCCAATTACCAGGAACATTTATATCTGACCACTTCGAATCATCAAAATNTTCATCAAAAAAATTAAGAGGTTTATCATTAGAGTTTGGGGAAAGATTAAACTTCCAACTTCCATTNAATGANTTAAAGTTTTGCGATAACTTGGGATCATTTTGTTTTGCTAATTTTTCAGATTCATATGCAAAGAAATGCGCCCTAGCTGGTAATTTATTTATCTCAAAAATTTTTGGATTTTGCCAATCATCATTGCTTGCTCTATCACAACTTGATGAAACAAAAAGAATCATTAGAGCAACTATTATTATTTTTTTACTATGCATAATAATATTTATCCAAAACAGATCTGAAATTAAATACCAATTCATCAGCATTTTCATAGTTAAATATAATTGGAGGTTTAATTTTTAATACATTATGGTCTGGTCCATCCACACTTATTAAAACTCCGGAATTTTTCATTTCATTAGCTATTGTTTTAGCAGCATTTTTATCAGGCTTTAATGACTCTACATCGTTTATCATCTCAATACCTAAAAATAATCCCCAACCTCTAACTTCCCCAATGAATTCATAATCAGATTGCAACGCAATTAATTTTTTAATTAAATAATCACCAACTAATCTTGCATTTTTTTGTAATTCCTCATTATCAATAACATCAAGGACTGCTTGCCCGATAGCACAGGAAACTGGGTTACCACCAAATGAATTAAAATACTCCATTCCATTATTAAATTTTTCAGCAATTTCTTTAGTAGTTACCAATGCTGAAAGAGGATGCCCATTTCCCATAGATTTTCCAAGAGTTACAATATCTGGGAGTACATCACAAGTTTCAAATCCCCAATAGTTAGAACCAACTCGACCAAATCCAATTTGCACTTCGTCTGCTATACAAATACCACCAGCTTCATGAACCAATTTGAAAGATTCTTTTAAAAATCCATCTGGCAAAATTATTTGTCCACCGCAACCCATTAATGCTTCTACAAAAAATGCGGATAATTGATTGCCTTTATTTTTTATTATTTTGATTATTTTTTTTACTTCATTTATATAATCTATTGAACAATTATCACCTCTATAGACACCTCTAAATGGATCAGGCAACGGAACTGTATGAACAAAATCCGGTGGACCTGATCCTCCTTTACTATTATGCTTATAAGGACTTAAATCAATTAAGGAAGAAAGATGCCCATGATATGCTGAATCAAGAACAATTGTTTCTTTTGAATTAGAAATAGATCTAGCAATTCTAATAGCAAGATCATTTGACTCACTACCTGAGTTTGTAAAAAAACATACATCTAATCCATCTGGTAATTTTTCTGTAAGCGATTGAGCATAATGAATAATTTTTTCATCTAAATAACGAGTATTAACATTAAGCAGTTCATTTTGTTCATGTGCTGCCTCAACTATTTTTGGATGACAATGACCTACATGCTGAATATTGTTTACTGCGTCTAAATACCTTTTTCCATCTACATCATAAAGATATTGACCTTCACCTCTAGTAATATGAATTGGTTTATCATATGATAAACTTAATGATGGACTTAAAAATTTTTTTCTTAAAGTAAGAATATTCATTTTATCTAACAAATTCAATCAATTGATTTGCCCATTTATTAAGGTCTTCATTTAACATTTTTTTCAAAAATTTTCGGGCTTTCATCTCAGATACAATCAAATATTTATTTTCAGGAAAAAGCTTTTTCCTGTAAACTGCCATCGTTATTGAAATGCACAGCCTCATACACATTAAGTATATTATAGAATTTAATTCATGTTTGTTTAAAGGATTCAATTCGTGATATCCTTTTAAAATAGAAGCCACTGATGAAAAAGGATCATCATTGTCAATAGCAACATAAGCCATACAAACTGCAGGCTCCAATGCTCTATAAGAATAGATCATATCACCATAGTCAATTATCCCAGATATTTTTCTATTCGCATTGATAATTACATTCTGATCATTCCCATCATTGTGTATGATAGCCTTAGTTAAATGGTCATCATGTGATAAAACTTCATTTTTAAAAAAATCTAAATAATAATTAATAATCTTTTTATCAGTACTATTTTTATTAATTAAGATTCTTAATTGATTTACAGATTGAACATTCCATATGAAACTTCTATGTGCTGCAGGATGATCATATCCAGCTAACGCTAAATCAAAACGTCCTAAAAATTGACCCAACTTAAATAGCAAATTATTTTTGCAATCTATATCTTTTAGAAAAGTTCCATCAATATATTTCAATAGCCTAGCAAAGCATGTTGATTTATTTTTTTTAATTTCAATTATCTCATCGCCATTATTTGAAATTTGTGGATAAGTAAGCTCGATATCACTGTCGTTATCCTTTATGTGCCTTATTGCATTATTTTGCATATCTAAGACATCTTTACTTTCCATAGAATTTGAAATTTTAAATATGAAATCACCACTAGGTGAATTGATCAAAAAATTTTGATCTCTATCACTCACTAGGGATTTTACTGATCCTGCAATTTTAAAATGTTCTTCAACTAAGTTTTGTACTTCTTTTTGGGAAAAATCAGGAGGTGGTGTATTAAAAACACTTGTCATATGAATATTTGATATAATTTAATTTGATTTAATGCTCCTTAGGTTTAGGCCATGACATCCTCAATTTCATTTATTGTCCTAGGAATATGAGGCCCAAGTATTCGATATCCATCAGAAGTTATAACAACATTATCCTCAATCCTGATACCTCCAAAATCAACAAATTTATTTAAAGAATCGTAGTTTATAAATGCGGAACTTTTATTTTCTGCCTTCCATTGATTAATTAAATGAGGGATAAAATAAATTCCTGGTTCAACTGTTAAAACAAATCCTTCAACTAATTCTTTTGCTAAACGTAAATAGGCTAATCCAAACTGGTTGCTACGATTGCTTTCTTCATTATAACCTACCAAATCTTCACCTAGTCCTTCCATGTCATGGACATCCAAACCAAGCATATGGCCTAGGCCATGCGGGAAAAACAGTGCATGAGCACCTTCCTTTACAGCATCATCAGCATTTCCCTTCATTATTCCCATGTTTATTAAACCTTCTACAGCGATTTTAGAAGCAGTTAAATGAGCTTGTCTATAAGAATTCCCCGGCTTACAATAATCGAATGCTGCTTCTTGCATATTGTAAACTATATTATAAATTTCTTTTTGTAGATCAGTAAAACGACCACTTACTGGAAAAGTTCTTGTTATGTCGCTGGCATAATGCATTGGAGACTCTGCTCCAGAATCATTTAATGCAAGTTGACCTGAACACATAATATTATTATGATTGTGATTATGTAAAATTTCCCCACGTGTTGTAAATATTACTGGATAAGCTAATTCACGACCATTTTGTAGTGCATACCCTTCTATTTTCCCAGCAATTGTTTGTTCTAAAATGCCATCACTAGTTTGACGCATAGCTAATTTGTGCATATCCATGGTCACTTCAATTGCAGATTCTATTTCGGAAAGTTCATCTTCAGTCTTTATCGATCTTTGAGATATAACATTAATTATTAATGATTTTGATGATTCTATTTTATTATTATTTAAAATTGACTCTAAGAAGACTTGTTGATCTTGACGGTAAAGAGGCAAGTAATGAATGGTTTCATTTGAACCTAAAAGGAAAGAAGATAATTGGTTTGATGGTAATACGCTTTGGATGCCAGAAACTTCAGCCATATTTGCAATTGAGGTTCTCTCACCTTCCCAAACAATATCTTGTATTGTTAAGTCATTACCAAATAATGTTGATTCGCCAGAGCTTGTATCAATTACTAGATTTAAATCTGGGTAATCTAAACCACAGTAATAAAGGAAATTACTATCCTGTCTAAACCTGAGCCAATTCGATGGATAATTCATCGGAACCTGAGAATTACCCATTAATAATATTTTACCATTATTTAAATTTTTGGCAAGAACTTCACGCCTATCATTATATGTCTTAGAACTAAACATTAGCTTAACCAACCTCTTTCTAACAAGTTTATAACAATTAATATTGTGGCGATAAAATAAATAAAACAAATAATAAGAACCGTTAATTTTGCAGATATTTTTTTCATAATGGCCAACTAACATTGATAAAATAACTATTTTTGATTAGAATACCACCATCATCAATTTTTTGCATTCGTTCTGTTTGAAACTCTTTACTGAATCCCAATCCAATTGTGATTCCAAGAGCAGCTCCAAAGATTACATCACTTAAATAATGCTTATTATCATGAATCCGACTTATACCTGTCAATCCAGCAAGTAAAAATGCAGGAGAACTAATCTGCCTACCATATACTTTATGCGCAACCGTTGCTGCAATGAAACTAGCTGAAGTATGGCCCGAAGGAAAGGATCTTCTATTCGACATATCTGGGCGCATTTTACTAGTGATATATTTTNTGCTGTAAGTTATTAATCCATTTGCGACCATCGCATTTGAAGCGTACCTAAATTGATCACTTTTTCTATCAATAGAGCTTAAAATAATAAATTGCCCTGCAATACCCCAATAATCACCTAACTGAGCAAAATGTGGATTTAACAAATTNCCATTATAGTTTTGTTGAAATTTTCTTTCATACTTTTTTGTTAGTACAGCGCCAAGAAAACCTGATAATAAAATTATCCTTGATTGATCATCATTTAAGGTTGAAGATATACCAGTCTGGATATTATTCATTGAAATCTGATATCCTTCCAAACTAGAATAAAAAAATGTAGTTGATATAATAAAATGAATCAATAATAAGCTTTTTTTCATCANTAAAATTACAGAATTATGATCAGCACTAATAAGTTATTACAGATATTGAATAATAATTAAATTTGACCCTGATCATTAAACAAAATCAATGCACCCATTAAAACAGTTAGTTCATAATTCAGATTTAATGAATTCCTTAGCTAAGGAATATGGTACTCCTTTATATATATATGATGCCTCACGTATTAGAGATAATGTTAATATAATTCAAAANTCACTATCAAAATATTTTGATAAGTTTCATATATGTTATGCAATTAAGTCAAATAGCAATCCACACTTAATTAAAACAATGCTAGATGCNTTCNCTAAAATGGGTGGAGATTGTTCAAGCCCCGGTGAAATATATGCTGCTGAACTTGCTGGTATTAAGCTATCTAATTGTATTTATACTGGTAACTATGAATCTGAAGTTGATTTATCTAAAGCACTTGAAAAAGGATGTAATATAAATTTAGATGACACTACATCTCTTGACCGTTTAAAAAAAATAGGACTACCAGAGAGAATATCTTTTAGATTAAATCCAGGTTTTGGGAAAGGTACTTTTTCACAAATTACTACTGCTGGAACAGAAGCAAAATTTGGTATTCCAATTGAGAAGATAACTGATGCTTATCAAAAAGCAATAAATCNTGGAGTAAAAAAATTTGGTATGCAATGTATGGTCGGCTCTGGAAATTTAGATGAATCACATTTTGTTGATGTAATTTCAACAATTATTAANCAAACAAAATCAATTAGCTCAAAACTTGGTATAAAGTTTGACTTNATAAGTATGGGNGGAGGTTTTGGNATTCCTTATAAAGATGATGAAACTCCAATTAACTTTGATAGGCTTTTTTCAAAATTGTCAGATATTTTTTATAAAAACTATAAAAATAGAATGGATTCACCAGCACTTTGGATAGAACCAGGAAAATCAATTATAGGTGATACAGGTATAATCCTATCAAAAGTTACAGGAATCAAAAAAAGCTATAAAAATTTTATCGGTATAGATGCAGGAATGGAAACATTAATGAGACCAGCTTTATATGGTGCATATCACCGTATTTATAAAATAGGTAATAAAGAAGATCATAATGGNACCTTTGATTTTACAGGACAAATTTGTGAAAATACTGATCGAATAGCTATTAAAAGGTCATTCCCTAAAGTGAATGAGGGAGATATTATTTCGATTATGGATGTAGGTGCATATGGGTATTCAATGTCTCATAATTTTAACACTAGACCACGAGCTGCTGAAATATTAATTGATAAAGATTCGACTCAACTTATTAGAAAAAGAGAAACGATTAACGATATTTTTGCGCTTTGTAATGTCTAAAGTTTTAATACCAATAATATTTTTAACATTTCTAGTCGGTCAAGATAATTATAAAAGCATTCATCAAATAGAATTGGATTTTAATAAAGAAAATTATCTTGAGCCATTATTCAAGCCCTATTTTGGACCTGCAAACCCAATACAGCCAAAAAAAATCAAATCATCNAAAAAAGTTTTTGGATATCATCCATATTGGCAAGGGACTAAATGGCAATCATACAATTATGAATTACTTACTACAATTGCATATTTTTCTGTTGAAACAAATGCTAATGGCGATTTAACTAATCTGCATGGTTGGCCAGCAACTGATCTAATAAATAAAGCACATAGCCATGGAGTAGAAGTTGTTTTAACTGTTACATTATTTGATAAATCGGAAATTGAAACTTTATTAAGCACTAAAAACTATAGAGACCGATTGATCAATAACTTAAATAAACAAGTAATTGACGCAGGCGCTGATGGCATAAATATTGATTTTGAATCATTCCCATCAAGTCAAAAAGAAAATCTAGTTACTTTTGTTAAGGACCTTCGAAGTACGTTAAGAAATTCAATCTCAAATGCAAAAGTCACNCTTGCAACNCCTGCTGTTGATTGGGANAATGCCTGGGATTTCAATGCTTTAGCTATTGAAAGTGATGGCCTCTTTATTATGGGGTATGATTATCATTGGAAAGAAAGTACTAATGCGGGTCCTGTCTCACCACTAATTGGTGGTACATATAATGTAACAAATACCTTAAACACATATTTATCAACTACTAATAATAATTATGAAAAACTTATTTTAGGAATTCCATACTACGGATATAACTGGCCAACATCGTCTGATGAGAAAGGAGCTAAAACCACAAATAGTGGCACCGCAGCATATTTTTCAGAAGCTGAGACAAAAGCACTATCCTATGGAAAAATATGGGACTCTTCTTCAGAGACGCCATGGTTCAAATATCAAAATCCAATATGGAATCAAACATGGTATGATGATAGTCTNTCCATATCAAAAAAATATGATTTAGCATTATCTAAAAACTTAGGTGGAATTGGAATTTGGGCTTTAGGATACGATGAAGGATATGATGAATTATGGAATCTCCTCAAAGATAAAATAGCTGCAAAGATGCCCCCGGCAACCCCAGTCAATTTTAATATTATAAATTTAGGNAATGAATCCATCCTGATCGATTTTTCAAGTTCCGAGAATGCAACTTCATTTGAAGTTAATAGAGTATTTAAGNAGAAAAATGAATCAGAGAGCTTAGGGAAGTTCACTACTTCCCCAATNCTATTACAAAATCTTTCAAATGATGAGCCTTATTTTATAAAAATAAGAGCAGAAAATGATTATGGNTCTAGCAAATACACTGAACTGCTAGGAGTTATTCCNTCNNAAAACTCATCGAAAGTTTTAATTGTTAATGGATTTGATAGAGTTTATGGAACAGATAATACCCGTGATTTNATTTTACAACATGGCAATGCAATTCATAAAAATAATTATATCTTTGANTCTGCTTCTAATGAAGCNGTAATTAATGGNCATATTAAATTNAATGACTACAAAATAATAGATTGGATTCTTGGTGAAGAAGGAGCGGCTACTTCTTCATTTGANGAAAAAGAGCAATCTCTTATAGAGNAATTTCTNTTCAATGGTGGAAANTTATTTATTTCTGGATCAGAAATTGGATATGATCTATTTGAAAAAGGTAATATTAAAGATAAACTTTTTTATGAAAAGTTTTTGCGAGCTGAATACAAGGTTGATGCCGTAGGTGGNAAACAGGAAAACTATAATATAATTGGAACTCCAGGCGCTTTATTTGATGGATTAAATTTTTCTTTTGANGATGGAACTCATGGNACTTATGATGTGGATTGGCCAGATGGAATTAAACCAATTTTAAATTCTGAAATTAATTTAAAATTCNAAGGAGTTGATTATATCGAACAAGGTGGTGCTGGAATATCATTCAGAGGTGAATTTGGTGGGAGTCCATTATCTGGAGGACTAGTTTATATCTCTATAGGCTTTGAAAGCATATATCCAGAAGAGACAAGAAATGAATTAATGGGTCGAGTTATGAATTATTTAGANGATCCATTAGCATCTATAGACAAAAATCAAATAATTATACCAGANAAGCCTCAAATCACTGCACTATATCCAAATCCGTCAAATNAATCAATCACCATTGAATTNAAAATAACTAANATTAANACCATTGCATATTTAACAATTACTGATATTATGGGAAGAGAAATACATAAAATGTCAGTGCAATCATTATCAGCAAAAAAACAAAAATTCAATTGGAATGGAAATTTACAAAATGGGAATGAAGCACCCTCAGGCGTTTATATTGCCAACTTGTCNCAGGATAAATACATTGTTACAAAAAAGTTTACTTTATTAAAATAATGAATAAAGTATTTTTGTTAATTACACTTTTTGCAATAGGATGTACACAGCAACCTAAATCTATCCATCAACTGGAATCAGAAAAAAATAGAAATAANCCAATTGTTAATCTATCTAAGGTAGAACTAGGNCTAGATNTTCTTTTTGATGAAAAGATTGAACTAATTAAAAATAAATCTATCGCATTAATCACGAATCATTCTGGATTGGATAATAATGGAATACCAAATTATAAAAGGCTGATGGATCAAAAGGATGTGGATTTAAAAATTATTTTTTCTCCGGAACACGGTCTATTTGGAGAAGCAGCAGCAGGTGAAAAAGTTAATTATAGTGGACGATTGGAAGATCTCCCTCCAATCGTTAGTCTTTATGGAAGTATAAGAAAACCAACTATTGACCAACTCTCAGGCGTTGATCTAATTATTTATGATATTCAAGATGTTGGAGCAAGGTTTTATACATATATAAGTACATTAGGATTAGTCATGGAAGTGGCTTCTGAGCTGGGCATTCAAGTCTTGGTCCTTGATAGACCGAATATAATTAATGGAGTTGCAGTTGAAGGNCCTCTGCTAGATCTATCCAATCAATCTTTTGTAGGATACTATCCTATACCAATTCGTTATGGACTTACTATTGGAGAACTTGCAGCAATGATAAAAGGTGAAAAATGGATAAGTGGTTCTCCTGAATTATTGGTAATTAAAATGAAAAATTGGAAGCGGAATTATTGGTTTGATGAGATCAATTCGTTATGGACTAACCCTTCGCCTAATATACCAAACCTCGAAACAGCTATACTTTACCCTGGCATGTGCTTACTTGAAGCTACAAATGTAAATGAGGGTCGAGGAACAACAAAGCCATTCAAACGATTTGGAGCACCTTGGATAAATAATCAAAAACTAGCGGTAGAATTAAATAATCTTAATCTACCTGGAGTAGTATTTAAACCAATTACTTATATTCCAATTGATATAAAAGGTATGGCAAATAATCCTAAATACAAGAATCAAGTTTGCAATGGTGTAGAAATGATGATCACAAACAGGAATAATTATAATAGTGTAAATACAGGAATCGCAGTTATCTCACTCATTTCAAAATTTCATTCTGATAAATTTGAAATTAATGCACCAAGTATGAATCGATTGTGGGGAAAAAATAACTTCCCAAACATTCTTAATTCAAATGGTAAATCTATAAATAATGAACAGATAAGAATCTTTCAGGAATTGTCAAAAAAATACTATTTTTATGATTAAGTCCCTAATCATTCTATTGTCATTATTTATATTAAGCTGTTCAAATCCTCCAAATATTTATAGAACTAATGGAACAGTATTTTTAAAAAAAAGAATTAATAATATTATTAATTCCTCAAACCTCTCTACTAACCTTGGTATAAAAGCAATTTCATTAAAAACAGGTAAAACATTATTTGAGCTTAATAGCAATTCATTGTTTAACCCTGCTAGTAATAATAAAATTTATACTTGTCTTTCAGCGCTAGCTCTGTTGGATACAAATTATTATTTTAAAACAGAAGTTTTCCAAGATGGAAATGATTTGTATCTGGTTGGTGGGGCAAACCCGGACCTAACATTAGATGAATTAGATTCCTTGGCATTAGTTATTTCTTCAAAGATTTCAGGTAAAAGAAATTTGATTTTAGATGATTCAATTTTAGATCAAACTATTTATGGGNAAGGATGGATGTGGGATGAAGGATCTTGGTGGTATGCCGCGCAAATTAGTGCGCTTTCAGTGAATGANAATTGTGTGGATTTCATTATAAAGCCTGGTGAGTTAGGAGAAAATGCCATAATTCAAACTAAACCTGAATCGAACTATTACAAAATTATAAACAATTCAATTACTGTAGATGATACAACTGATTTTAAAGAGTTCAAAATTGATCGTGACTGGCAAGGTGGCACAAACACATTTACAATTTCTGGCAATATTTTAGATACAACATCTATTGATACCATTTATAGGAACATTCATGATCCAACATATTATACTGGCAATCTATTTATGGAAGCGTTAGGTAGAAATAAAATTGATATTTTATCAATAAAAAAGGGAAGAAAGAAAAATTCCGCAGAAAGNATTGGCACACATCAATCAAAAAAATTAAAATACTCCTTAAATAATTTGATGGTAGAAAGTGATAATTTAACAGCTGAATTAGTTCTTAAAATCATTGGATTCGAATCAAATCAATTACAAGGTGATTGGNAAAATGGACTTGTAGAAGTAAGAAAATTTTTAAATGATATAGTTGGTCTTGATACAACATCTTTTTCTATNACTGATGGGTCAGGTATATCAAGATATAATTATTCAAGNCCTANTCATTTTGTACGTACCCTCTCTTGGGCATATAAAAACNAATCTATTAAAAATAATTTTATAAATACCTTACCTAGAGNTGGAGAAGAAGGAACTTTAAAAGAAAGGGACTTACCATCAAATGCATATATGAAAACAGGTTCATTATCAGGTGTGTCGACATTATCAGGGTACATAATTAAGAATAGTTCAGAGCCTATTGTTTTTTCAATTCTAATGAATGGATTTGAAGGATCATCTGAACCATACAATAAATTGCAAGATCAAATTGTAAGAGCTTTATCGGAGTATAAATGAAAAAACTTAATTTCATAATATTTTTCTCAATCTTCATGTTCATAGGATGTGCAAAANCTGAGTTAAAGGATCCATATATATTTGTTTTAGGAGTTGCTCAAGATGGTGGTGCCCCCCATGCTGGATGCTCAAAAATTTGTTGTATTGAGCGTTGGAACGACCCAAAGAAAAAACTAATGGTTGCTAGTTTAGGAATTGTTGATCCAAATACAAATGAAAAGTGGATGATTGATGCAACTCCNGATTTCCCTAAACAATTTGANATATTAACTGGGAATGATCAAAAACAATTAAAAGGTATCTTTTTGACGCATGCACATATTGGTCATTATTCAGGTTTGATTCATTTAGGCAGAGAGGTAATGGGCTCAAGTGCGATTCCAGTTTATACTATGCCAAAAATGAGTAACTTTTTAAGTAATAATGGACCATGGAATCAATTAATTAATCTGAATAATATTAATATTAAAAAATTAAAAGATGGAAAACAGATTAAATTAAATGATCAAATATCTATTACTCCATTTATAGTACCTCATCGAGATGAATATTCTGAAACTGTTGGGTTCCAAATTAACGGACCAAAAAAATCAATGATTTATATTCCAGATATAGATAAATGGCAAAAGTGGGATCAAAATATAGTAGATATTATAAATAAGAATGATTTAGCAATGATTGATGGATCATTTTATCAAAATGGTGAAATACCAGGAAGGGATATGTCTGAAATCCCACATCCATTTATTGTAGAGTCAATGGATCTAATGCGCTCAATAGCAAAAAATAACAAAATTTATTTTATTCATTTGAATCATACAAATCCTGCTTTAGTTCAAGATTCTGCTGCTCAAAAAGAAATTATTAACTCAGGTTTTAATATTGCTGAGTTTGGAATGATCTTAAATCTTTAAATTAAATTATGAGAATTATAACATTTATTTTATCATTTTCATTTTGTTTTTTTGGTTGTGCATTAAATACAGACTTCGATGATTTAGGACTTATACCTAAACCAGCACTCATAGAACGTAATTCTGGTGAAACAATTCTGGACGATGATTGGACAATTAAGCATAATGGAAGTCATCCAGACCTTGAGAATCTAAAAAATACTTTAACTCAAAATCTTAATTCTTTTCATGAAATAAAACTAAATGATGATTCAGAAAAAGTAATTTCATTAATTATATCATCTGATGATAGTTTAAATACTGAAGGATATGTGCTGAGCATTTTTAATGATGAAATCAATATTTTTGCAAATTCACCTAATGGGATCTATTACGGCATACAAACGCTTAATCAAATCTTAGATTCCGGTCAAAAGTCAAATAAGGGTATAACAATCTTAAACATGAAGATTGTTGATGAGCCGAGGTTTAAATGGAGAGGAATGCATTTAGATGTTGGTAGACATTTTTTTGATATTTCATTTATAAAAAAATATATCGACTATATCGCTATACATAAAATGAATATCTTTCACTGGCATCTTACAGAAGATCAAGGTTGGAGAGTTGAAATCGATTCATATCCAAAACTTACAGAAGTAAGTGCATTTAGAGATGAGACATTAATTGGTCACTATAGAGATGAACCAAGGAAATTTGATGGAAAAAAATATGGTGGTTATTACACTAAAGATGAGATGAAAGAGATAGTCGAGTATGCAAGGAAAAGATATATAACTGTTGTNCCTGAAATAGAAATGCCCGGTCATTCTAGAGCAGTCTTAGCNGCATATCCAGAGCTATCATGCACTGGAGGACCNCATACTGTCGCTAAACTTTGGGGAGTNCATAAAGAAGTTTTTTGNGCTGGAANAGAATCTACATTTGAATTCCTTGAAAAAGTTNTAATTGAGGTATCTGATATATTNCCAGGNGAATATATNCATATCGGTGGAGATGAATGTCCTAANGATCGCTGGNAAGAACATGAACTAGATCAGCAAAGAATGAGAAAAGAGGGACTAGATAATGAAAATGAATTACAAAGTTATTTTATAAAAAGAATAGAAGGTATTTTAAATAAGTTAGGCAAGCGACTTATTGGTTGGGATGAAATTCTTGAAGGTGGATTAGCTCCTGGAGCNATTGTTCAGTCTTGGCGTGGAATGGAAGGAGGAATTTCCGCAGTTGATGCTGGNCATGAAGTGATTATGTCACCAACTTCACATGCATATTTTGATTATTATCAATCAAAAGATAGACTTGATGAGCCTCTTGCAATTGGTGGTTATTTACCATTAGAAAAAGTATATCAATTTGAACCAGTTCCTNAAGAGATTGACTCTGACAAAGAACATCTAGTGCTAGGAGGNCAAGGTAATCTTTGGACAGAATACATTTCTTCATCTGATAAAGCAGAGTATATGGTCTTACCTAGGATGAGTGCTATGGCAGAAGTACTTTGGAGTCCTAGAGTCTTATTGAACTATAGAAGTTTCAGTAACAGGATGAATTGGCAGTATTTCAGATATGATAGAATGGGCGCAAAATATAAAAAGTATAATTAGGTAGCCTATTCACTAACATTTTTTCTTGAATAATGTTCAATAATAGCTTGGGAAAAAATTGTAATAACAATATTAGTTATTACGGACACTAGAATAAACCACGTCCAAGATAAACCAATCAGTTTAAGATAAAATACAATTAAAAAACTTGAGACTAAACCTAGGAGCAAACTGTATTTATTAAATTTTCTATCTAATCGACTTAATAAAAATAATCCTAGTAATCCGCCATAAGTAAATGATGCAATTTGAAGGCCAACAATTACAATTGCTGAATCACTTTCATCAAATAAGAGTGCAATTAATATCAAAATCATCCCCCAAAGCAAACTTATAAATTGAGATTCTTTAATTGTTTTATTTCCACCCATCCAATCATTTATCACAGAAGACGACAGAGAGTTAATTGAGGAACTTAAGGTTGACATTGCTGCAGATAGAACACCAGCTAATAGTAGACCTTTAACTCCAACTGGTAGATAATTAATAATAAATGTTGTGAATTCACGATCTTGTTCTAACTCAGAACCATTAAACAAAATAAATATTAATGAACCTGCAAAAAGAAAAATAATGAATTGGATAGCTACAAAAAATCCACTACCCACCATAGCTTTTTTAGCTGATGACAAGTCTTTTGTCCCAAGTACTCGCTGGACCATCATATAATCTACGCCATGGGAAGAAAAAGATAACAATATGCCACCAAGTATTGCGCTTATAAAAAAATATGGATTTATAAGTGGATTACCATAAAAGTCAAATATTGATAACTTTGAACTTTCATAAAGATATTTAATTGATGACAAAAAAGATTGATCTAAGTAATTCAAAATAAAAAATATAGATAGGATACCGCCCGTGAGATATAAAATAAATTGCAGACTGTCTATCCATACTATGGTTCTTATACCACCACTTAATGTATAAATAAGAGTTACTAAACCAATTATAATTACAGAAACTGGTAATGACCAACCCGTAACTAACTGAACAATTACCGCGGTTGCAAGAAAACGTACGCCATCTGCTAAAACACGGGTTATCAAAAAGACACCGGAAGCAGTTTTTTGAATTTCTATGCCAAACTTATTTCCTAAAATTTCATAAATGGATGAGACTCCATATTTGAAATACTGAGGTAATAAAAATATACTTACCATTATTCTTCCAATGATATAACCAATAGATAATTGAAGAAATGCCCAATCTCCTCTATATGCTAGACCGGGGACACTAATAAAAGTAAGCACTGATGTTTCTGTAGCTACAATTGAAAACATTGCAACTGGCCAAGGCAAATTTCTACCACCAAGAAAATAATCATCTGATGATTTATTAAATTTGCTTTGCCATATTCCATAAAAAGCAAACCCCCCAAGAAAAGAGCATACAATTAAAAGATCAATCCAATGCAAAAGATCAACTTTTTATTGGGTTAAATGAATAAATAAGAATTCCATCAAAACGTGGATTATCATTTATAAAATAATAATCCATGAAATCCATTAAAACAGTCTTTTTAAATTCTGCTGAAGCATGAATAATATTCTTTTGATCTATAATCATGCCTTCATGAGCAACAACTAAACCCATTTTAAAATAACTTTCTTTTACGAATGCAACTCCAGCAATTGATGGTAAGTTATTTAATAAATAATTATCTATCATACTATTTGGAATAAATTGAATCGTGGTATTTTTTTGCCAGTTCAATTTTAAAAATTCTTTTCCATCTTCTTTTCTATTTAATGTGAGTTTTACAGTTTTTAAATCATCATTCTTAATTAGTGAAGAAGTTATATTTATAGTAGAGGGATTATCTTGTATTCTGTCCGTAGTAAAGTGCCACCTACTTTTATAGGTAGGAACTGAGACGCCATTATCCGTTGGTTTGTAATGGATATCAATTAGAGTTTCTTTTGCNTCATCCCAATTATAGCTCTGAACACTAGCTAAGCTCGTCAAGATATGCACTGTACAATCTGAAACATCGAGCCGAAAAATGGGATCTGTATCTTGACCACTTTCTTCGCCAAGACAAAATAATTCGTAAGGTTTTCCTACTTGCCAAATCGCAAATGCTTTAAGTCGGTCGTGAAAGTCTGGAAATTTTTTGTGAAACTTTGGAAGAATATTAGAAATTTCTTTTTCATTTAATTCCCATGGCTTTGGCAAAGTTTCAATCCAACTATATGATTTATTACATCCGAAAGAATACAATAATAAAAAAACTGATATTTTTTTAATCAAAAAACTATTCAATTCTCTATCCATCTTTCACGCCACTCAAGATCATTTCTTTTTTCAGAAAATCCCAATTCCTCATATACAGAAGAATGGATTTTTTGGCGCCAATCAAAATAATTTGGATTTTTATAATTGCGATTAGGATGCACCGCATTAGTTAAAAGAATTACAAATATTTGATTTTCTGGATCAATCCACAATGATGTTCCAGTGAACCCAGTATGACCAAAACTACTTTCGGATAAATATACCCCTCCTGAAGATTGTCCTGACGGAGTATCCCATCCCAATCCTCTTGAACTACCTTCAATAGTATTCGCTCTTTTTGTAAAATTAGTTACTGATTGTGATTTAAATATTCGTTTCCAACCATAGATACCACCATTAAGCATCATTTGTGAAAAAATTGATAAGTCACTAGCTGTGGAGAATAGCCCAGCATGCCCAGCAATTCCTCCAATACTTTTTGCATTTTCATCATGAACATAACCTATTATAGTCTCACCATAAAGGCTACTATATTCTGTAGGAATTATTCGTTTTATTTTTTCAATCGGCGGATTATAAAAAGTTGTTTTCATTCCTAAAGGTTTAAACACAACAGAATCTACGTACTCATCTAATGATGATTGAGATACTGATTCAATTATTTTTCCTAAAACTATCAAGCCTATATCAGAATATATCATTTTTTGATTAAGTGGTATCTCGGGCTCTGTATTCATAATTGAATCAATTTTTGTTTGAATATTTCCATCCATTAAAAAATATTTTTTGAATGGTGGTAATCCGCTAGTATGAGTTATTAAATGACGGATAGTAACCTTTGATTTTTGATCAAAAAACATTTTTTGTTTTCCAATAAACTCAGGTAAATAAGTAATAACTTTGTCATCTAAAGATAATTTTTTCTCATCAACTAACTTCATCAAAGCCGAAGTTGTAGCTACAACTTTAGTAATAGATGCAAGATCATAAATATTACCTCTCATTACCGGTTTTTTCTTAGAATAAGTATGGTAACCAAAAGCTTTGTGTAAAAATATATCACCATTCTTTGCCGCAAGTATTACTCCTCCAGGAAACGCAGAATCAGCGACAGCTTCCAATAGCATTTGCTTTGTTTCATCAACATTGACTGATATTTCATTCGGACGTATTCTTTTAATTTCTTTACCTGGTATCCAGGATTGCTCTTTTTTCTCCCATTTAATAGATTTTAAATTTATTCCTGAACCTCTTTTTGCTATCCCAGGAATGGTAACTGGCAGTATTCCATTAATATCTGATTCCCCCATTAAAGCGTTAAGAAATGCTTTTTGCATTACTGAACTACCTTTGTATGCGCAAATATATACAGGGGCTTCAGGAAAATCCTGAATTAAATATGGACTTCCAAAGCTTGTTATAATTACAGTACTACATTTTTTAATTAAACGATTAATAAAATCTGCTTCGACACTTGGAAGAAAAATATTTTCCTTCCATTCAACAGGGTTAGCATAAGCATTTAATAGAACTAAACCATCGCTAGGAATCTGATCTAGAATATGATTTGCCACAATTAAGCTATCTGATTTATCAATCTGAAATGATCGAACTTTATAACCATTTTCACGTAATGATTTTGTGACAATACTTTCATTATGATTGTTCGCCCCATCATATAAATCAACTATATAAAAAGTATCATTTGATTTGGGTTTAAGAGGTAAGATATTATCATTGTTTTTTACAAGTGTAATAGAGCGATTTGCTATTTCACTAGCTAAATCAAAATTACTTTTTTTACCTACACTAAAATGAGTGTCATCCATTGAGATAATTTTATTTTTATCTAATCCTAAGCGCTCTTTCATTTTTAAAACTTTTAATGCAGATACATTAATTCGTTGTTCTGAAATNATCCCATTTTTAACAGCTTTTTCTACCAAATCAATTGATTTCTTCATTTGATTATTTTGGATAATAATATCTGAGCCAGCTTTAATTGTTTCAATCAGNGCATAAGAATCNGAATATTTTTTCACGATTCCACCCATATCCATTGCATCAGTAATTATTACTCCATCAAATTTCATTTTTGATCTCAATACATCTTGAATCCAAAATTTAGATAAAGTAGCAGGNTCCTCAGAATGTATTTGATATTCCGGAGAATTAACGTGTGCAACCATTATTGCATCAACCCCTGATTCAATTGCATTTTTAAATGGAGGCAATTCAATCTGCCATAGTCTAGCTGAGTCACTTGGAATCTGGGCAAGTGATGAATGTGAATCTGTTTCAGTATCGCCATGACCTGGGAAGTGTTTTGCTGTTGTTANCATACCATGTTCATGAAGGCCTTTAATAAATTCTCTTGAATATTTAATAACTGAATCAGGATGCTCACCAAATGATCGTGTATTAATTATTGGATTTTTTGGATTATTATTTACATCGACAACCGGAGCTAGATTGAAATGAATACCAACTCCTCTGCTTTCTTCAGCAGAAATCCTACCCGCCTCATATGCAAATTTAGAATTTCCAGTAGCTGCGATTGCCATCATTGGTGGCAATGTAACCGCTCCAGGATAACGTCTCCCTAAGCCTGATTCAATATCAGCTTCAACCAATATAGGTATTTTTGATTCACGCTGAATCTTATTTAACATGGTTAATGCGCTACCTGTTTCACCAAACCAAATATGCAAAATCCCTATTCCATCCGATGATATAAGATTTTCAATTTCTTTCCATTCATCACTATTATAATTCAAATAGTGCATATTCATTCTATAAACCATCATTTGAGCAATTTTNTCTCTAAGTGTTAATTTATCTAATGTTGATTCTGCCCATGATTTATTCCATGAAAATTGATTTGGATAAAGATATCCTGAAAAAATTATAATTACACTTATTATAAATGATCGAAATAACATAGTATAAAAATTAACTGAACTTACACTATAAGTCTTTAACTTTTCTTTTNGATTGCTATGAATTATCCAGCTGGACAAAGTAATATATCAAANATGATCGGCCAAATGATTATAGTTGGTTTGCGAGGACACACAAAAAGTGATGTGTACTCATTTTTTGAATCTATCAAAGAATATCCAATTGGCGGAGTAATACTATACGATGAAAATATTACAACATCACCNCATTCCCCTCATAATATCCAATCTCCAGAGCAATTAATTGATTTTACTGCGGCACTTCATAATTACCAAGAGACTCCTTTACTAATTGCCATTGATCAGGAAGGTGGTAAAGTTAANAGATTAAAGTCTGACTACGGATTTCCAGNCTCTAAAAGTTGGTCAGAATTAGGAAGAATCAATGAATTAAAAGCCACAAAGAAAAATGCTGAATTAATGGCTCAGACGCTTAGAAAATATGGATTTAATTTGAACTTTTCACCGGTGCTAGATCTATCAAATAATCCCAAAAGTTTTATAGCAAAAAAAGAGCGATGTTTATCAAAGGATCCTAGGAAGGTCATAGCTCACTCTTTAGAATTTATAAAAGCACANCTTGATAATAGTGTACTGACAGTAGCAAAACATTTTCCTGGTCAAGGAAGTGCTATCGGAGATACACATGATAGTTTTGTTGATGTGTCAAAAACATGGTCATCAAAAGAATTATTACCTTATGAAGAGTTAATTAATAATAAAGNAGTAAATGCAATTATGATTTCACACTTATTTCATAGTGAATTAGATGAAATATATCCTGCGACATTATCAAAACTAATTATAAAAAATCTTCTCAGAGATAAAATGGGTTTTAATGGCGTAGTTGTAAGTGACGATCCGCAAATGAAAGCTATATCAAAACAATATGATCTAGAAACTGTCCTAGAGTTGATGATTAATGCNAGTGTAGATATTTTTTGCTTTGGCAATAATCTTATTTATGATCCAGATATAGTAGAAAANATTCACCTGACAATCAATAAGCTTTTAGATGAAGGTAAAATTTCTGAAGAACATTTAAAAAAATCATATGAAAGAATTCAAAATATGAAATCACTTATCAATCTTAAATAATATGAAAATGATTGGAATAGATGGAGGAGCAACAAANGTAGCTGGAGCACAGGTTATAAGATTAGATAATCACACATTTGATTTGGTGGAACCAGTTAAAGAAATTCAGTATAAAACACATAAATCATATATTCAAGATTTTGAGCCATTAGCGCTAAGCGATCAAGTAGAGTCAAAGGATATGTCAGAATTGGAATCTAGACAAGCAGAAGTTTATATTGAATGTATTGTTAATATTTTAGATGATTTAATTAACGATGAAAATGTCAAAGTTTTCATTGCGATGCCAGGAATAAAAACCTTAGATAAAAGAGGAATAAAACTAATGGCAAATGGACCACGCATCCCTAATTTATGTGATGAGATAGAAAAAAGATTAACTTTAAAGAATAAAATACAGCAAATAGAAAGTGATGCGGATATGTGTGCTTGGGGCGAGGAATTTGGGAAAAAAGGGGAATTTAGAAATATAGAAAATGCATATTATATAGGTGGAGGGACAGGAACAGCAGATGGCCTCAAATTAGGTGGCAAACTAATCTCATTTGATGATGCCTCTAAATGGATTGCTAAAACTTGGGAATTGATGATTGACGATAAAACTTCCTTAGAATTCTTTTCTTCTATGTCTGGGATCAAAAAGCTTAAAAAAATAAAATCTGAAAAAAAAATAGGTTTAATTTTAGGTCGATTAATTTTTGAAAGAATAAATACAATTTTTTATGGTTGGAATGATGAATTTAAAGTTAATAGAGATATTAAAAATTCTCATCCCTACAAAAAAACATTATTAGATAAAATTGTGTTTGGTCAAAGATTGTCTGAATTTTTACAATCAGAAAAAGGATCCGTAGTTTTTTCTCAAATGATGAGGACATTAACTAATTACTGTCTAAAAAGTGAAACTAACGTAAAAAACCATTTTATAAACAATAAAGTTTTTGATAAGGATCGTATAATCTTATCAAATCTTCGTTCTGCACCCATTATTGGGTTAGTAGCAAAATCTTTTTATAATGCTGATCCCAGGTAAAATTCCAAATAAAGAGCCTTTGATTCGTGTTGGAATTATTCTACCAGAAGATCAAATAGATCAAACCACTGTCACTCTTTCTGATACAGAATCATATGAAATGGAAACAGATATGATGCATTACCCATCATGTAAAAATCAGAAAAAATTTACTATAATTGTTAAAGATAATGAACTGTTCATATCATCTATTAAATCAAAAACATCAAAGGTAGTTTTTTCACCTCATCTACCTGATGATTTACCTCACATTACATTACCTAATATTGTTGCAGGACGTGGTTTCCATTGGCAAAAAAGTATTAGAGCTCAATATTGGGGTAGAATTGAATTATCTATTTTAGAAGGAAAATTGATTGTAATAAATGAATTACCTTTAGAACAGTATCTGAACTGTGTAGCAACATCTGAAATGAGCGCAGCTTGCCCACCTGAATTTTTGATGACACAAGCAATTGTTGCGAGATCATGGTTACTTGCCAATATTGAACAAAAGCATCGCGATTTAGGTTTTGATATTTGCAATGATGATTGTTGTCAAAGATATCAGGGAATAAATAATTGTAATGATAACACTATCATGCATATTAATAATACCTATGGTAAAGTCATTATTTATGATAACAAAATTTGTGATGCACGTTATTCAAAGTCTTGTGGAGGTGTAACTGAGGACTATGATAATGTTTGGACTGGGGATGCAGTACCCTATCTAATTTCAATTAAAGATCAAAATAGAAATGGAAATATCTATTGCGATCCACAGAATATTCCAGATAAATCTGTAAAAAGATATATAGGAAAAGTTGACACAAATGATGATTATTTTAGATGGGAATATATTGTTAAACATGAAAATCTCATTAATTCGATAAAGGAAAATTTCCAGGTTGACATAGATAAGATTCTAAAATTAAATCCATTTAAAAGAGGTAAATCAGGACGTATTATCAAACTTGGTATTGATTATTATGATACAAAAGATCAAGAGCATACCCTGATAATTGATTCTGAGTACAATATTAGAAATATTTTATCTGAATCATTTTTATTTAGTTCAGCATTCACTGTAAATGAACAAGATGGAAATTTTATACTTAATGGAAAAGGTTGGGGGCACGGAGTTGGTCTATGTCAAATTGGTGCATTGAGTATGGCGCTAGCTAATAAAAAAGCTGAGGAAATTTTGAGTCACTATTATCCTAAAACTAATTTAAAAACTATTTACTGATCATGAATAATAGGAATAAACCTATCTCGTGGTCATGGGTACCATCTCTATATTATGCTGAAGGGCTTCCATATGCATTTGTAATGATTGTTTCGGTTGTAATGTATAAAAAATTAAATATATCAAATACTGAAATCGCTTTATAT
This sequence comes from Fidelibacterota bacterium, assembly GCA_002713455.1. Taxonomy (GTDB): domain Bacteria; phylum Fidelibacterota; class Marinisomatia; order Marinisomatales; family TCS55. The sequence continues at coordinate 9,862 of PASX01000017.1, read as the reverse complement.
ACGAGCTGGCTTTACTTACCATGGGTAATTAAACCTTTATGGAGTCCATTTATAGAAATTTTCAAAACAAAACGTTTCTGGATTATTTTTATGCAATTATTGATAGGAGCAGGATTGGCAGGCATTGCATTAACTATTCCAAGCTCAAATATGTTTCAATATACACTGGTCCTTTTTTGGCTTATAGCATTCAGTTCTTCTACCCACGATATTGCAGCAGATGGGTTCTATATGCTTGGACTATCTTCCCATGATCAGGCATGGTTTATTGGAATTCGTAATACTTTCTATCGCTTTGCAATACTGACTGGTCAAGGGTTGCTCGTAATATTAGCAGGACAATTGGAAAACATATATGATAATGTTGCATTTGCATGGGCAATAGTATTTGGTGGTTTATCTATTCTTTTTATTATCTTTGCTGTTTATCACAAATGGGTATTACCTCAACCCAGCAAAGACATTGGCAATCCAAATCTTACTATCAAAAAAATAATTCCAAATATTTCTAATGTATTTATTTCATATTTTAAGAAACCTCAAATTATTCTTGCCGTCTGTTTTATTTTAATTTACCGTTTTGGAGAAGCACAACTAGTTAAAATAGCACCACTATTTATGCTTGATTCAATTGAAATGGGTGGATTAGGATTAACCACATCGGAATATGGATTTATCTATGGTACTTTAGGAATGATCATGTTGACTCTTGGTGGAATTTTTGGAGGTCTTTTAGTTGCAAGACACGGCTTAAAATATTGGATTATTTGGATGGCACTTGCTATGAAATTACCTGATATAGTATACGTTTACATGGCATACGCACAACCAGACAATTATTATTTAATTGGTAGTTTTGTCGCTATAGAACAATTTGGATATGGTTTTGGTTTTACTGCTTATCTATTATATATGATGATGTTATCAGAAGGAAAACATAAGACAGCACATTATGCAATATGTACAGGATTTATGGCATTGGGGATGATGATACCTGGGATGTTTAGCGGTTTTCTCCAAGAAAGCATTGGATATAAATATTTCTTTAATTGGGTTTTGATTGCAACAATACCAGGGCTTATTTTGATAAAATATATTAAAATCGATTCCAAATTTGGTTTGAGGGTAAAAACAGATTGATAGAAAATATTAAAAGATTTACAGCTCTTGATATTTTTCGTGGTGCTACGATGGCTCTGATGGTTATTGTGAATACACCTGGTACTTGGTCATATGTTTATGAACCACTTAGGCATGCCCAGTGGCATGGATGCACTCTTACTGACCTAGTATTTCCTTTTTTCTTGTTTATAATTGGCGTGTCTATGAGGTTCTCATTTGATAAATATGACATATGTAAATATGGACCTCTTTTTAATAAGATTATTTTTAGAACACTGACGATTTTTATCATTGGTTTACTTTTAAATGCCTTTCCATTTATTAGGCAAAATTGGGACTGGTCTTCATTTAGAATACTAGGAGTTCTTCAACGCATCGCTTTAGCATATTTTTTTGCAAGCTTCATTGTCTTACGTTTAAATGTTAAAGGCTTAGTTAAAATATCATTTTTTATTCTTGTTGGATATTGGCTTTTACTATTGAGCTATGGATTATACTCGGGTCAAGATCCATACTCACTCAAATATAACCTTATATTAGTTATTGATAGTTTTTTATTGGGTGAAAGTCATTTATATGGAGGAACGGGAATACAATTTGATCCTGAAGGACTATTGAGCACAATACCCTCTGTTGTTACTATACTAATTGGATTTTTAGTTGGTACTATGATCAAAACGACAAATGATCATGAAGATAACACACAAAGAATGGCCGTGCTAGGTTCATTGTTGATTATTACTGGTTGGCTGTGGGGTTTTGGCTTCCCAATTAATAAGCAATTGTGGACAAGCTCTTATGTATTATATACAGCTGGTATTGCAATTATCCTATTAGCTGGCATGGTCTGGCTGGTTGATATAAAAAAAATTGACTGGTGGACCAAACCTTTTGTCATCCTAGGATCTAATGCTATTTTTCTGTACATATTATCTAGTCTTTGGGTAAAAATATTATTAAAAATTAGTTTTAAACTTGATGGAAAAATGATTTCCGGATATTCCTATTTATATAAAACTATATTTCAGCCAATAGCAGGAAACATTAACGGTTCATTATTTTTTGCAATATTTCACGTTTTATTTTTTTTACTTCTACTTACATGGATGTATAGAAAAAAGATTTTTATTAAGATCTAATACATGCTGTCTAACAAGACTTTATAATTATCTATAACCACTTTTCTTTTAACTTTAAATGTAGGCGTTAACTCATCTTTATCTTGATCAAAGTCTTGTTCTAAAACTTTAAATTTTTTTATAGTCTCATAAGATGGAAGCTTTTCATTCATCAATTGTATTTCATTTTTTATTAGCTCGACTACTTGTTCTTTTTTAGATAAATCTGCAAGGTCTTGATATAAAATTTTATGATCACGCGCAAATTTTGTGATCTCATCTTCATCTAGAGTAATTAATGCTGTAAGATAAGGTTTTGCATCACCATACACCATACTCTGGCTAACATAGGAAATTGTTTTTAATAAATTTTCAATATATTGTGGAGCAACATTTTTACCGCCAGCTGTAATAAGTATATCTTTTTTACGATCTGTTATAAATAGATATCCTTCATCATCTACATACCCTACATCTCCTGTGTGTAGCCAAAACTTACCATTATTATCAGGTTCTAGTAATCTAGCTGAAGCTTCTTTATCATTAAAATATTTATCAATATTCTGAGGGGCATTAACACAAATTTCACCATCCTTTGCAATTCTGACCTGTGTATTAGGATATGGCTTACCAACCGAACCAATTCTTATAGCATTAGGTGTATTTATAGAAATAATACCAGTAGTCTCTGTCATTCCGTATCCTTCGAGAATTGAAATGTTCATCCAATTAAAAAAATGAACAATATCTGGTGAAATTGGAGCTGCCCCTGAAACCATATATCTTATACGACCACCAAATATTTTCTTTATTTTATTATAAATAAAATATTTTGCTAGCATCTCTTTTATTTTAAGGAAAAAAGAATTTGACCCATTAGACTTTGAGATTTCTTTTCCTATATCTATAGCCCAATAGTAAATTTTTTTTTGAAACCAAGTTGCATCACTTATACCAGTGGAAATTTTCGCATAAAATTTTTCAAAAACTCTTGGTGTTCCAAACATTATTGAAGGTCCAACCTGTCTAATATTATTTGGCATATCTTCTATGCTTTCAGCAAATGCGGTTTGATTTCCACAAACTAATTTTAAAAAATGTCCCAAAAGCCTCTCAGCAATATGAGCCAGGGGTAAATATGCAATAGTTAAATCTTTTTCTGAGATATCAAGTATTTTTGGTAAATGTTTTATTGAGGATATAACATTTTTATTGGTTATCACGCCAGCCTTTGGATCCCCAGTTGTTCCTGAGGTATAAATAAAACTAATTACATCACTTGGATTACTCTTTTCTATACATTTTTCAAATGAATCATCAGCAATCGCATTTTCAATAAATTCTCTAAATGATATAACGTTAGGAATATCTTTTGGAGCATAATCATCAAAGACAATTATTTTTTTTACACTCGGCAATCTATCCCGCACTTCAATTATCTTATCTAATTGTTCTTGATCTTCTAAGAACATGAGTTTTGCTTCACTATGTTCAGCAATATATTGAATTTGTTCCGCCGTATTTGAATGATATATAGGAGCAGTGATTCCTCCTATACCAATAATTCCCATATCGCAAGCTACCCATTCCATCCTAGTTTGAGATAGGATAGATACTTTGTCTCCTTTGCTTACACCAAAAAATTTTAATCCTAAACCAATACGTTTTACTAAATGCCCATATTCTTCCCAAGTTTGTGCCTGCCAAATTCCTTGAGACTTTATCCAATTAGCAACAGATTTAGGTTTTTGATTTACATGATACCAAAATGCTTTTGGCACAGTATCGTATATTTTAAAATCTGGCTTCACGCCTGCCATAATTTCGAACGTCGAACATATTGACCTTCTCCTAAATACATATCACGTACTTTTTCTTCTTTATATAGTTCATCATATGTGCCACTGAGAAAAATCTTACCTGAAGTAAGTACATATCCATAATCTGCAATCTTAAGAGCTTGATTTACATTTTGTTCTACTAAAAGAATCGTAACACCACTTTTATGTAGATTTTGAATAATAGTGAAAACTTCATCTACTAATTTTGGAGAAAGNCCTAAGGAAGGTTCATCAAGGAGTAACAATCTAGGTTTTAGCATAAGCGCTCGACCAATGGCTAGCATTTGTTGNTCTCCGCCACTCAAAGTACCTGCTTTTTGATTAGCTCTATCTTGCAATACTGGNAAATGACTAACTACTTCCTCAATTCTTTGTTTAAACTTTATCTTATCTCTAATCAGAAATCCACCCATTGAAAGATTCTCATACACTGAAAGTTCTGGGAAAATTCGTCGATTTTCAGGCACAAGAGATATTCCTTTATCTATAATTTTTTCTGGGTCTAAATTATTGATCTGCNGATCATTAAAATGTATAGTTCCATATTCAGGTTCAGCTATTCCACAAATAGTTTTTAAAATTGTNGTTTTCCCTGCGCCATTAGCTCCTAGAATACATACTAATTGCCCTTTCAAAACTTCAAGAGAAACACCATGCAANGCTTTTATNTTACCATAGAATGTTTCAATGCCTATAAGTTTAAGCATGGTTATTATCTCCTAAATAAGATCGAATTACTTCTGGATCATTTTTAACTTTTTCAGGATCTCCTAAAGCAATAATTTTCCCTGAATCAAGAACACATATCCTATCTGAAATTTTCATAACTAAATTCATATCATGCTCTACTAGGAGGACAGTTATTCCTAAAACATCTCTTATTTCTAATATAATTTTACTTATCTCCAATGTCTCTTGGTCATTCATTCCTGCAGCTGGCTCATCCAAAAGAATCAATTGGGGCTTACTGATTAGTGCCCGAGCAATTTCGACCAATTTTTGGATTGCATATGGCTGACCACTCAAAAATTTTGCTTCAAAATTATCAATCCCTAGAAATGACATAACTTCAAGAGCCATAGTCTCTTCTCTNAATCGTTCCTTTCTAAAAAACCACCGTCTTACTAAATCAGNATTAGATAATCTTTTATGAGCCCCTAACAATACATTTTCTAAAAGNGTCATGTAAGGTACATTTTGCAAGTTCTGAAAAGTTCGAGCAATGCCAAGCTCAGAAATATGATGGGGCAAAAGNTCTAAAATNTTTTTTTCGNNATAATGAATTGATCCCTTNTCGGGNATACAATAACGATTTATACAATTAAATAATGTGGATTTTCCNGATCCATTAGCTCCAATAAGNGAAAATATTTCACCTTCTTTTACAGTAAANGTGACACCATCCAAAGCACGAACACCAGAAAAATTCATATGCAAATTTTTTATAGATAAATTTTCCATAAAACATAGGGCCTCTATTGAGGCCCTATCTAATCATTATTAGTTTAACCAATCNCTAATTTCTACTTGTTTNCCACCCTGTAGCTGTAAAAGCATTACAGATTCTACACCAGCATGATCATCTCGACCAAATGTGATNGGAGGGAAAAATCCACTATCCCAATTTTTTAAGTTTTCTAAAGCATTAATTAAACGTTGTCGATTGAGATTTTTACCTGCTCTTTTTAAACCCTCTACAAGAATATATGCTGTTGCAAAACCATAGTAATGATAAAGTCCTCTCATTTGTACTGGCACACCATTTTTATCAGATAATTCTCGATAGAGCTCTGGTCCAGAGTTATTTGATTCAGGATGAAATGCCCAATATGCAGTAATAAATCCTTCTCCCGCTTCACCAGCTAGCAAACCAACTCTTTTATCTGTAGTTGGTCCTAGTCCATAGAAATTGGGTTTATAGTTCATGGCTTGTGCAGTTTTCATTATTGTTACTGGTTCTCTCACAATTCCACCTATAATTACGTCAGTACATCCTCCCTTCATAAAGTTTGATGTCTGTCCAACAAAGTCAGTNGCACCTCTTTGGAAGGATTCCTTTTGTACAGTAATTCCNTTTATTTCTTCTGCTTCAGCTGCTCCTATAAGAGCGTTTTCACCATAATCATCATCTTGATATGCAAAACCAATCTTTGCGTCAGGGTTTTTTGATAAAATGTAGTTGATCAAAACTTTTGTTTGGAGATCATAACCTGCATCAGTATGAAAGATATATTTAGCTCCTTGCCTTGACATATCTGCTAAAGTACTTGAATTCGTAGCCGGNGCAATTAGTGGGACTCCACTCTCTTCCAAAATAGGTCGAATTGCTTCGGCTGGTGATGTCCCAATTACATTATACAAACAAAAAACTTGGTCCTTTTCAACTAACTTTTTCGCAGCTGTTACTGATTTTTGAGGGTTATAACCATGATCTTCTGTAATCATTCGTATTTTTCTACCGTTTACACCTCCTTGTTCATTTATATAATCAAAATACATTTGGGATCCAGCAGGGATTAGTGCGCCCAATTCTTTAATTGGTCCACTTAGATCTTGAATATTGCCAATAAGTATTTCATTATCAGTAACACCTGGTGAAGATGTCTGATTACCACATCCAATAATTANAAAAGATGCGGATAGGGTCATGAAAAAGAAATTTTTCATAAATCCTCCTTTTTTTAAATAAATCGCTTTCGCGGGTTAAAGGGAAAAATTTTCCAGTAAATTTTCATTTTTAGCCACATTCCATAAAATCCTAAAGGTTGGAATATAATAAATATCAGCATAATCAAACCGAACATGAATGCTTGGAAGTCACCTGTTTCTAAATACATGTATTTAGAAAGGCTATCTTCAAATAAAGGTATAAATAAATTTTCCATTAAAACTATAAATAATGTTCCTAATACTGCACCATATATAGATCCCATACCACCAATCATTAACATAACTATAAAATATACTGATAACAATATATCAAAATGATCAGTTGATATAAAATTACTTGTATGGGCAAATAGAACTCCCGCAAGACCCGCAAAAGAACCAGAAATAAAGAAAGAAATCATTTTATACTTAGGTAAATTNATTCCAGAAGCTATAGCAGCTTGTTCTGANTCACGAATTGACATAAATGCACGACCTAATTTGGATTTAACTAGTCTNCTNCNAATNATNACAGANATNATTACAAAGAAATAAATCACAAAATAATTTTCCCAATCACTATTTATAGTCCAGCCAAATAGTTTTGCATCAGATACANGAAGGCCAGCAGATCCCCCTGTCCAACTACTAAAAACAATAATTAATCTTTTAACAATAAAGCCAAAACCCATTGTNGTTAAACCGAGATATATTCCTTGGACACGCAATGCTGGAAAACCAATTACAAACCCAAAACAACCAACTAAAAGNGGCGTTAAAAACAAAGATAATTCAAATGGTATACCTAACTGATCTACCATGATAGCTGAAAAATATGCACCAAGAGCTAAAAATGCAGCATGTCCTAAAGACATAAGACCTGTATACCCACTAAGAATATCTAATCCAATTGTAAGAATTATATAAATCCCTGCTAGATTAATTACATAGAGATAATATTTATAACTAAAAGTTGCGCTCTTAAGAACAAAGGGTAAAAAGATTACAAATAGAATTAAGAAAGGAATCCATTTTAAGTTTTCATTTTCAAATCTACTTTTCATTAGACTCGCTTTACTTTTGAAACTCCAAATAATCCGTCTGGTCTAATCATCAAAACAGCGATAAGTACAATCCAAACAATAATATCATTTATTTCCTTAATCCATGAAAAATGGAATGATAATGTTCCTAAACTTACTGTTTCAATAATTCCTAAAATTATACCACCTATAATTGCACCTTTTATAGAACCAAAACCACCCAAAATTGCAGCAGGAAAAGCTTTCAACCCTAAAAAGGACATTGAAGTATCTATTAAAGCCATCCGAGGGGCTAGCATTATTCCACTAAGGACACCTACTAATGATGCAAATATCCATACATAACGATAAACTTTATTTACAGGTATACCTAATAGCTGTGCAGCCTCTGCATCAGCTGAAGTTGCTTTCATTGATATTCCCCATTTTGTATAATTAAAAAAGTAATAGAAGCCTGACATAATAATTATTGCAGAAAAAATGATAGAAATATCTAAGATTGAAATCACCACACCATTTAAAAAAAATGTCTGATCACCAAATGGTGAAATTGGAATTATACTTAATGGTCCAGCAAGAATAGCAGTTAATGATCTTAAAATTATTGCTAGACTAATTGTAGCCATAATAATCGAAAATACTGGCTCCCCTTTTAAAGGTTTATTAATAATGAAGTCCATAATAATTCCAAATAAAACCGCAAATATTACTGACCCAATGAATGCTAAAAGGAATATCCAACCATTCAATCCTCCGCTAAGTGCCATAAGAAGATTTAAAAAAAAGAAATTTACATAAGCTCCAACCATCATAATTTCACCCTGCGAAAAATTAACAACTTCTGTGGCCTTATAAATGAGAGTAAAGCCTAAAGCAATTAACGCATAGATACATCCCAAAGCTAAACCGCTAATAGTTTCTTGAATTAGCCCCAATATGATGTCAGTCATGAATTTCTCTCAACATGGCTTAAAATATACACCCAATTCTAATTGGGAAGATTGTGATTTTAATTCATTATATCAAAAAGATAGCTATATTTCAGTACAAATGATTTTGTGCTTTTTGTGATTGGAATACCATCATAATCTTGAGCCTCATTATATACTATATAGAGCCCTGTGGCAGCAGATTGTTGCCATATAAATCTCCAATTCATGGACCATTCATCGGATTGATTATTATATTGAAGAAGAGATTGTATATAAATATTTGATGCTAGAGCATAAGTTAAACGACCACGCATTAAATGAGTAATGAATTCACCTCCATCATCTAATTTTACATCATTATATTTTGAAATAACTTCAGACGTAAATCGATCCCCGAAACGATAACGTAAAGTAGTATCAAAGTTTTTCCTATCACCATTGAAAAATCCCCCAATTTTAGTTACTAAAATAATGCTAAACGGTTTAGTTAAGTTTGTATTTGTACGAATATGAAGTTCTTTGTTATCATAAGTGCTTGGAGGAACCCATTTACCACTTACAATTTGAAATGAATCTACAACACCTTCCTTAGTAAAATTAATTCCAGTATCAATTCTAAATCCATTTCTGAATTCCCAATGGTTATCAATATGTAAAAATCCAGTCTCTTGAAATCCATCCTCAAGTTTCCAATATCCCCAATAAGTAATATGAGGTCGAAGCTCTAAAATACCAAAGAAATCCTTTGGCCTTGTTCTGTTGAGGATGCGAAACAAAACCTTTCGATAACCTAGTCGTTTAACAAAACCCATTTCAGGGTTAAAGTTTTTACCAACTTCAGAATAACGTATTTGATTTGTAAAAGACTGTGTATTTCTATTTGCTTCCAATACATATGCATAAGAATCATTATTACCTTTTATCCCAGGAGCAGGATCAGTTTTTGCAGCAAAACCAATTAATTGAATTGCATCTCCGATTCCAAGTGCTCCATCAACAGAATAAGATTGATTAATATAGCCGGCATCTCCCAAACCTTTTTTCCTTGTAACCATTCCTCCAAAGTAAGTTCGATTAGGTAATTCTTTTTTTAAACGAAAAACACCATAATCATCACCATCTGAAACATTTTTTACCGAACCAGTCCTCATATTTAA
>PASX01000016.1 GCA_002713455.1 Fidelibacterota bacterium | reverse complement strand
CCTGGATCTGATTCTTCTTTGCCAATTCAAAGTGATGAATCTTGGATCAATGAAGAATCAATAACATATGTAATGAATGAAAGTGACAATTATGCTTTAGAAGAAGCGTTACAACTTCGGGAAAAAAATGGTGATGGTGAAGTTGTTGTTATCAGTCTTGGCCCAGATCGTGTTCAAAAAGTAATTAGAGAGGGATTGGCTAAGGGAGCTGATAGAGGTATCCATATTCAAGTTGATTCTGCTGGTGCAGTAGATCCCTTAGTAACCGCATCTTTTATTGCAAATGCGATCAAAGAGGAAAATTTTGATCTTATTTTTTCTGGCCTCCAATCTGATGATATAGGTATGGGGCAAACGGGAATAATCCTTGGTGAAATACTTGGGATGTCTACAGCATCATTGGTAATGGCCACCGAATTATCAGAGAGTCGAATTAAAGTAAAACGGGAGTTAGAAGCAGGGTTTTTTCAATGGGTTACAATGACCCTTCCATCAAGTGTTACTATCCAATCAGGCTTGAATACGCCCCGATATCCATCTTTAAAAGGAATCATGGGTGCTAAGAAAAAAGAAATAAATGTATTAACACCTGGAGGAAGTGAGCCAAAACAATCAATGAATAAAGTTTATATCCCTCAAAGCGATAAGAAAACAGTTATGATCGATGGGTCCGTTGATGAAATCGTAGATAAGTTGATTGAAACNTTNCGTAANGATATNAAGGTNATNTAGATGGANATATTNGTTGTAATTGAAGATAATAATGGCAAAATNCATCGAATGGGATTNGAGTCNATCTCNGCAGCNCAATCAATTGCAAAAAATAAAGACTTGTCGATTGGTGTTTTAGTTATGGGTGCGAATGCAGATGAATTATCNAATGAAGCATCCCAGTACGATGTANATGAAGTNCTGAAGTTGAAAAACGATATTTTATCAAGTTATAGTTCTGATGGTTATGCTGAGGGAGTTAAGCAGGTCATTGATCAGGAAAATCCAAAATACGTTTTGTTTGGGCATACATATCAAGTCAGAGACTACGTGCCTAAAATAAGNGCAAAATTAATGAAACCGTTTTTAGTTGATAATGTTTCAATGAATAGTGATGGAGAAAAATTTATTTTTACTAAGCAAATGTTTAACGCTAAACTCTATTCTGATATGGTTTCAATAGACGATGGCCCATTACTAATTAGTTTTCAATCAGCAGCTTTCTCAGCAGATAATGCTGAATCTGGTTCAGCTTCAATTAGAGATATTTCAGTTACTATNGATTCATCTATGATNAAAACTGAATCTGATCAGCCATTTCAAGAAGAAGCAGGTGGAATGGATTTGACNGCTGCAGAAATTATTGTATCTGTTGGAAGAGGGATTGGNAAAGAAGAAAATATTCCAATGGCTCAGGATTTAGCAAAAGCCATTGGTGGTGAACTTGCTTCTTCAAGACCTGTTGTAGATTCNGGCTGGCTTTCTGCTCCACATCAAATTGGAAGTTCTGGTCAATCTGTTTCACCTCAAATGTATTTGGCTTTAGGTATNTCTGGTGCGATTCAGCATGTAGTTGGTATGAAAGGATCAAAAAATATTGTTGCGATCAATAAAGATCCGGAAGCNCCTATATTTGAAATTGCTGATTATGGTGTTNTTGGAGATGTTTTAGATATCATNCCTAAATTNTCTGAAGCACTTAAAGAAAATTAATTCTAAATGATTGAATCTCAATTCACTNGTATTGAACAATCAATANTAGCTATTACNATTATTGTTACACTTATTTCATTNNTCTATGAAGTATGGCGACGTCTTCGAATTGTTTTTAAAGGAAGAGATTCATTGCCATTNGACCGTTTNGGNGCAAGGNCATGGCGTGTATTNAANGAAGTATTTTTACATGAAAAGGTAATTAAGGATCGTTTTTGGCCAGGNTTNATGCATGCNTTAGTNTTTTGGGGNTTTATAGTATTTGGTTTAGTNACTATTGATCATTTTGCAATCGGATTTGGTNATCCAATAATGAATGANCAAACNCATACNTATTATAGCTACATTGTAATACCATTTTCTATTTTAGTGTTGATTGGTATTGGNTCATTAACTTATCGTCGATTTATTACAAGACCAAAAGNATTGGGTAAAATTTCTCCAACATCNGGTCTTGTTNCTTTATTTATTTCATTACTGATGATNACATACTTNTTAGGTGANGCANNTATTGATCCTNTNNTNTGGCGNATNAANTGGTGGATTCATTCTTTAATTATTTTAGCTTTCTTATTTTTAATACCTAGATCAAAACACCTGCATTTGGTATTGGCTCCAATCAATATCTTTTTTAAACCTTTCGATCTTCCGGAGCATACACCAGTTAATATTGATTTAGAAGGGTCTGAAGATGAGTTAGATACAATGTTATCTGACTTAACTCAAATGACAAAGAATCAAACTTTAGATGTTTTTTCATGTGTGGAATGTGGCCGCTGCATCGATGTTTGTCCAGCAAATAGAGGCGGCGGACTTCTTGATCCCAAAAATCACTTTATATTAGATCTTCGTGAACCTCTTCTTAAAAATGGAAATGTAGATGTGCTATCGGATATTAATGTTGAAGCAGGGTGGGAATGCACAACCTGCCAGGCTTGTACAGAAGTTTGTCCTGTTGGTAATCATGTTGAAAAATCAGATGAAATTCGTCGCTTGGAAGTTTTAGTTGAGGGAAAAGTTCCTCAAGAATATCAAAAATTATTCACTAATCTTCAAGAGTCTGGAAACACGGAAGGACGCAGCGATAGTCCTCTAGCTGAAAGACTTCCTACTTATACGCCTGACAAAGAATATGTTTTATGGTTAGGGTGTTTTGCTCGTTATGAACTTGACCCTAATTTCACTCAATCTGTTGAGAACTTCGCAAATATTTTAGATGTTGCAGGGGTCAGTTATGGTGTACTTCAAAAAGAGCATTGTTCAGGTGACCCCGCTAACCGATTGGGAGATAAACTAACTTATAACATGTTACGTGAACACAATATGGAACAATTAAAAGAGGCAGATAAAGTTGTTACCCTATGCCCCCATTGTGCATTGAATCTAGAAAAAGAATATGCAAAATACTCAGAAATCAATTATGATGTTTCTCATCATACTCAGGTAATTGCGGAATTAATTGAGGAGGGTCGTATCGAAGTTAAAAAAGGAGCAGATGGAAAAGTGACTTACCATGACCCTTGTAATTTGTCAAGAATGCTTGATGAGGTTGATGCACCTAGAACGGCCATCAATGCAGTGAGCGATGATTTCTTTGAGTTAGAAGAATCNGGTAAAAANACNCTNTGNTGTGGAGCTGGAGGNGGANTATGGTGGAANAAAGANACAAAAGGAAGAACGCATCTTGTNCGAGCAGANCANGTNGTTGATTCAAANGCTGATACAGTTGTGACTGGTTGNAATTTTTGTTATGGAATGATGAATCAAGGATTAAAACCTTTGACNCCTGAAGGTCGTAATGAAATTCAAGTAAAAGATGTGGCTGATATTGTATCNGAGAATCTCGTTAGTAATAGTCCTGCCAAATGATTATACTCGGAACTTAAAAATTAGTTAATTATTTACATAATAAATGAACANACATCAGNTGCGGAAATATTTTTTATTATTATTTTTAATTTCTATTCCTTTAGCGGATGAATCAAAGTCGCGNGGAATCGTAGATGATTATACTAAATTAAAAAATAAGATCTANACAGGTACACGAACAGGATCTGCNCCAATTATAGATGGTAANCTGGATGATGAAGTATGGGGGANTGCGNTTCTATTAGATGATTTTTTGCAATTCGAACCTTATAATTTGATTGCACCAACTGTACGCACAGAAGTCCGAATCCTATATGATGATGATAATNTATATGTTTCATTTAATAATTTTGATCCAAATCCAGAAAAAATCATGGTNCGGAGAACACGTCGTGATGATTGGAGAACTGGGTTTGATTTTAATTCTGATTGGGTTGGGATTGGTATTGATTCAAGGAATGATGANAAAACAGGTTATTGGTTTGCAGTAAATGCAGCTGAAGTCCAAGTAGATGTTGCGATTACAGGCGAGGGTTATGGTGGTTTTGATGGTACATGGAATGCAGTTTGGGATAGTAAAGTTTCTTTTCATAATGATGGGTGGTCAGCTGAGATAAGAATCCCTTTTAATGTGTTTCAATATAGTAANTCTAAAATCCANGAATGGGGAACTTCTTTGCAAAGAGGTTATTACAGTAACCAAGAAGAAATGCACTGGCCAGGTCGGCCAAAAGGCGTTCGNGGTATTGTCCCTCATTATGGTGTATTAAAAGGTATTGAAGATATACCTCAACCTAAAAATATTGAATTAGTACCTTATTTATTGGGTGGNCAAACAAAAACAGATCAAAATGAAAATGTTCAAAATTATGGTTTAGATACTCGATATAATCTTAATTCTAATACAACACTAAATATGACCTTCAATCCAGACTTTGGTCAAGTGCAGGCGGATCCTTCAGTCCTTAATTTATCAGCTTTTGAAACTCGATTAGATGAAAGAAGACCCTTTTTTGTTCAAGGGGCAAATTTTTTTAAAAGTAGATTAAATTTATTTAATTCAAGAAGGATTGGNAAAAAACCTGGCTATTACAAACCTGATTCAGGATCGATTATAGATAAACCCAATGAGACAACAATTCTTGGTGCAGCTAAAATTTTAGGTGAGACTCAATCAGGATTAAAATATGGATTAATCAATGCTATTACTGATCAAGAATATGGAACTGTAGAGGATGAGATTAATGGAAATATTGAGCGAAAGAAGTTTTTAATTGAACCATATGCAAATTATTTTGTTGGCCGACTTGAGAAACCTATTGTTAACGAACTTTCAACTATTGGTTTTATGGCAACAGATCTTCGTCGCCAAAATGAATCTAAGAATGCAAGTGTTCTGAATGCTGACTGGAATTTAAATTTATTAGAAAACAAACTTTCATTCTCAGGACAGTTTGCAAATTCAATAAGATCTGAACAATCAGGTCATGCGGGTCGTTTTATTTTAGGTTATCGAGATCCAGTTTGGTGGGATGTCAGATGGTGGGGCGGTTATAAAAATAAAAATTTTGATGTGAGTGATATGGGTTACCAAGAGAAAAATAATAATTGGTATTCAGGNTTAAGAGGATCAATTAGACGTGACTATCCCAAAGGAATTTTTTTAACTCAACAAATGGATTTAAAGCTTGATACNGGAGGTCGTGGTAAAGATGATCGAGGTGGTGCTTTATTAACAAGAAAAAAGATTGAATTACAACAAGATAATAACTTTTTAAACTATTGGGGATTAGGATGGTCTATTTCAGCTGCGGGTGAAACGTTTGAAGATGACGATATTTATCGAGACTCNAGAGCAGTCATTATTAAAGATGANGCTTGGAATTCATTTGATTTTTGGTTTCGAACTGATNGACGCAAAAGAATCATTTTGAGACCTTCATTTAATTATAGTGAAGGGCCTTTGAGAGGNTCTGGAAGAAGATATGGTTTAGAAATAACTTTGAGGCCTACTGATTACATAAATTTTTCTATACAATCNTCTAATGAGTATAAACCTGGTTCAATGCAATGGGTTGGTATTGTAGAAGATGAAAATGGACCCAATATCATATATTCAAATGTATTACGCAAACAAACGAATACAGAGCTTAGGTTAAATGTTGCATTTTCATCAAAAATGACTTTTGAGGCATATTATCAACCGTTTAAGGTAGAAATGGATTATAAAGATTATAATAGATTAGTAAGAGAAAAATCTTTTGATTTAGAGCCNTATAATTATGGTACGGANAAAGATTTNAAGATTGATAATCGTGTCGGAACCTTTGTATTTAGATGGGAATATTTACCGGGTAGTTTGATTTATGCNGTATATAATTTGAATGATAATAATTATTATTCTTATCAAGATGGAAAATGGAATCCATCACAATCGAATTCATTATTTATCAAGATTGATCGGTTTTTTCAGCTGTAGCCATTTGTTTTCCTGTTCCTTGATTATCTANCATAACAATTTCCGATAATATACTAAGTGCAATTTGTTCAGGTGTTTTGGCATTAAGATCTAATCCTGTNGGTGAATAAAGATTTTTTATTTCAGAATCTGAAACATTATTTTGTTGTAGATATTCCTTTATAAGGTCAGCTTTTTTTTNNCTTGCAATAACGCCAACATACGGTATTCCTTTTTTAATAGCAGCAAGTGATATTTTATCATCATCACTATGGTGAGTAGCTAGGATAAAATAATTTATTTTTTCATCAATTTTTTCAACGTTTAAATTTTCAGTTATGATTTTATCAGCGTCAGGATAAAGTTCTTCATTGCTTCTAGAAGAATGAAGATTACTTTTAGACGTATGAATAATTATTTTAAAGTTTAATAGTTTGGCCATACTACATAATACCTCTACTATTCTACCTTCGCCTCGAATTAAAATAACAGAATCAATCATATGGGGTTCAACAATTACTGACATACTTCCTCCACAAGGAATTCCCATTGAAATAGCATCACTATCAAGNTCAATCTCAACTATTTTAGGTATTCCATTAATTAAAGTTTCGATCGCTATATCTGAAGCTGCATTNTCAATGCANCCTCCACCAATATAGCCCATAATTCTTTGACCTTTTTCATCAAAGATTGCTTTGTCTCCAACGCGACCTGATGAAGATCCCTTAACACTAATAACNGTAGCTANAGCATATGGTCTTTCATTTTTNTCNAGNCTTAAAGCTTCGTTTAATAATTTTTTTTGTTTAGACATTATTAAATTTCATCGATACTAATTCAGAATAATCNTTTTTAGTATCACANTCNAAAATAACNTCTGATGAATCTANTGNAACACCAAAAGAATTNTCTANATTTTGGGTAATAATATTTTTNCAACCAANATCTCCATCTAAAAGAAGTATTTCATTAAAATACTTCTTTGGAAATATTACNGGATTTNCNTGTTTCCCAANATGATTAGCATATATAATNTTTTTNCCATTATATCTCAAAAAAGCNTCTNTCAATNTNTNGATTGTTTCNACTTTGATTAGCGGCATATCTCCTAANATAATCATATTTCCATCAATATTTTTTGGNAATGATATTATTGCTTTATTTATTGATTGAGCCATACCCTTTTGCCANTCTTTATTATANATAATTTTATCTATTGANTNAGGNAAGGNTTTNGCNACNTTNTTNTTTTCAAAACCTGTAACAACNAATANAGGTTCTAAATGAGAATCAATTATAGTTTGACAAACTGNATTGATTAATGTTTTATCNTTAAATGGTAANAATAACTTATTNTTACCATGCATTCTTTGAGAAGAGCCCGCAGCAAGAATTGTTGCAGAAATATTCAAACTAGTTTNTTAAACTANANAAAATTTAANCTTNTAGGTCTTTTGATNTAATTGGGAGTTTACGTATTCTTTTCCCGGTTGCATTGAAAATAGCATTTGCCACTGCTGGCGCAACAGGAGGGAGTCCTGGTTCACCTGCTCCACCAGGAGGTTCTAAACTTGGGACAATATATATTTCAACTTTTGGCATTTCATGCATTTGAAGGAGTTCGAATTCATGAAAGTTAGATTGAGCTACAGCACCTTTTTCAATTGTTATTTCGCCTTTTAAAGTAGAGGTTAAACCATAAACGATCGAGCCTTCCATCTGTGCTTTTACTCCATCAGGATTAATAACTGTACCGCAGTCAACAGATGCAACAATCTTATCAATTGATATCTCATGATTTTTCGAAACTGTAACCTGAGCAACTTGTGCAGACCATGATCCGAAAGATTCATGTACCGCTAAGCCCATACCTTGCCCCTTGGGTAAAGATTTTCCCCAACCAGCTTTTTCCGCAGCTAATCTTAATGCTTCTTTATGTCGAGGTGAGTCATGTAACATATTCATTCTGAATTCTAAAGCATCTGTATCTGCCCTATGAGCAAGCTCGTCAATAAACACTTCATTAGCAAAAGCATTCTGGGAATTATAAACAGATCTCCACCAACCAACAGGCACATTAGTATTAGACATTACATAATCAACTAGAATATTTGGGATTTTATAGGGCAAATTATTAGCACCATTTACTGCACTTCGATCTAGTCTACCATCTTTAAAGCGTTCAGGCGATCTTTGCCCTGATATGGAAGGGGAAGTAATTCGATGTTGCCAGCTAATTAATTCATTACTTTTTGATAACGTTCCTTTAAGTTTATGGATACTTGCTGGACGATAGTAATCATGTTTCATATCAACTTCTCTTGTCCAAAGAAGTTTAACTGGCTTTCTTATTTTCTTAGAAATTTCTACCGCATCAGGTATAAAGTCTGAAAACAGTCTTCTTCCAAACCCTCCTCCCATTAAAGTAACATGTACCTTAACTTTTTCTATATCAATATTAAGTTGTTCAGCAGTAGAGCTTTGGATGCGCTGAGGAGACTGAGTTGGTACCCATAATTCGGCCGAATTTTTATTTACATGCGCTACACAATTCATTGGTTCCATTGTTGCATGAGATGTAAAGGATACTTCATATTTGGATTCAATTGATAGATCATTATTTAAATTTTTTATATTCCCATCTTCTTTAGCAATTGCAGCTTCGCCTTTAGATTTTTTTTCCATCATTTTTTTAATTTTTTTACTATCCCATGAATGAAAATCTCCATGATTCCATTCAACCTCAAGCGCTCTTTGTCCTTTAATTGCAGACCAAGTATTGGTAGCAACTACTGCGATACCACCTTCAACTTCAAATACATTTTTTACGCCATTTATTTTCTTTGCTTTTTTTGAATTGAAAGACTTTACAGAGCCACCAAATGTTTCACATTTTAGTACAGTAGCATATAGCATATTTGGCAATCTGATATCGAGACCAAATTTTGCAGTTCCATTAACGCGAGCATGCGTATCAAGTCCAGGCATCGAGTTGCCAATTATTTTGAAATCTTTTTCATTTTTTAAATTTGGATCTTCAGGAGGATTAAGTGTTCCTGCTAATGGTGCAAGATCTCCAAAGCTTAAAGATCTCTTAGATTTGCTATGAATGACTTTGCTCATTTGAGCTTTACACTCTTTAGCAGGGACATCCCATTTAATTGAAGCAGCTTCAATTAACATTTCTCTTGCTGTTGCACCTGCTTTTCTTAGACGCATGTATGAGCGTCTTATTGAACCACTACCTCCTGTACTTTGACTTCCATATTTATCAGGATGAGTTTCAGCTTGCACTACNTTAACATGTGANCAATCAGCTTCAAGTTCTTCTGCTATTATCATTGGGATAGACGTACGTATGTGTTGACCCATTTCAGATTTTGCAGTAACTATATTTATTATATTATCTGATTGAATTTTNATCCATACATTNGGNTCAAAAGAATNNTNGGCTATTCCTGNAGCAATTAATCGCTTTTTATAAGGCAATACTACACCGACCATTAAGCCGATGCCGGCAGATGAAGTTACTTTTAAAAAATCTCTNCGATTGTATGCCATAATTTTTACTTATTCTTACCAGCTGAATGAATTGCTTTACGTATNCTATCATAAGTACCNCATCTNCAAAGATTCATTTTCATTGCNTTATCAATATCTTCATCATCGGGANTAGGNTTTCTTTCTAATAAAGCNGCAGCGGTCATCATCTGACCGGGTTGGCAATAACCACATTGNGAAACTTCATGTTTTACCCAGGCTTTTTGTATAGGATGTGAATTGTCATTTGATAAGCCTTCTATAGTAACAATATTACCTTCATCTGCATTTTCAATAGGAGTCATACATGCACGTGTAGCTTCTNCATCTAAATGTATAGTACATGATCCACATAATCCACGCCCNCACCCATATTTTGTTCCTGTATACCCAAGTTCATCTCTTAAAACCCAAAGTAATGGCATGTCACCATCAACATTGACTTTATGNTTTTTACCATTAACGTTTATTTTAAATTTTGGCATGGGTATAAATTAATTCGATAAATCAATAAGTTCAATCTTTAGAGCCGAAGCATGCGCTATAATTCTTTCATCGCGATAAAATTCTCCAAAATAAATTTTATTAATTCCTGAATTTGCAATCATTTTAAAACAATCATAGCAGGGGGAAGCTGTCACAAAAATTTCGCTATCATCAATTCGTATTCCATGACGTGCTGCTTGAACGATTGCATTCGCCTCCGCATGTATAGTCCTAACACAATGAGTATTTTCCATTTCGTGTCCAGTATCATCGCAGTGATCTAAACCTTTGATCGATCCATTGTAGCCAGTAGATAAAATAGTTTTTTCGCGAACAATCACAGCTCCAACATNTTTTCTATCACATGTAGATCGTGTTGCAACTTCTTTAGCAATATTCATAAAATACTTTTCCCAACTAACTCGATCTTTAGTCAAAGTTATGATCCTCTCGTATAAAAATTTTTACAGCTGATCGTAACTCACCAAAATAAATTCTTTGAACATACTGAGATAATTCTGCGGTTAAAATTAGATATGCCCAAGTTGGAATTGGGACTTCTGAGCAACCCTTAATTAGTACACGTTTATCGCTATATTGAGACCAATCAACATCAGCAACTTTTTGTCGGAAGACCTTTTCTCTTAGGATTCCATCATCCAAGAAATCATTAAGAAAAATAGTTTCCATCTAGTCTTTAATCTTGTCTGTAGACATATAAACCGTTTTATTATCACCCATAAAGTAGTGATAATCTAAAATTCCATAGCCCTCAATATTTTTAGTCGGGCAATCAGGTAAGCAAGGCTTCCCATTACTTTGTCGACGAACTAAGTCTAATAGTTTTTCATCAGTCTCAGTTGCTCCGGCAACTAATTCTTCATCTGTTTCAACATACCATCTNGTTGTTACTAGATATCTATATTTTTTTGGTTCATTTCCATTATCNCTCATACTCAACCTCCTTTATAGACTTTAATTAATAGGTTAAAAGTAAGCAANAATCAATTGAAGATGTCGGCTGTTTTTTTAATTCCTTCTACTAATTTTTCAATATCGTTTCTTGTATTATAAATATAAAAGCTTGCGCGAGCTGTNGCAGTNATTTTTAGTTTGTTCATGATTGGTTGNGCACAATGGTGACCAGCGCGGATACAAATACCATCAGTATCTAAAAATTTAGCAAGATCATGTGGATGGATATTTTTAACATTGAAGGGAATGACAGCACCCCGCNTTGTAGGATTACCATATAAAGTTATATTCTCATCTTGAGAAAGAATATCTAATCCATATTTTAGTAATTCTTGTTCATATTGGTGAATATTTTCAATACCAATTTTTTCTATGTAATCAATTGCAGCTCCTAAGCCAATTACTTGTGCGATATTAGGAGTTCCCGCTTCAAATTTCCATGGGACATCGTTCCATGTAGATTTATCCATATTTACAGTATTAATCATTTCACCTCCACCCATAAATGGATCCATTTNTTCCAAAATATTTTTTCTACCTATTAATACACCAACNCCAGTTGGTCCTAACATTTTATGNCCAGAAAATGCGTAAAAGTCACAANCTAGATCTTCAATATNTACTTTCATATGGGGAACGGCTTGNGCTCCATCTATAACTGTAATTGCATCAACTTTTTTGGCTTCATCAATAATTTCATTTATTGGATTCACTGTTCCAAAAACATTTGACTGATGGCTTATGCTAAGGATTTTTGTTTTTGAGGAAATCTTTTTTTTAAATGATTCTAATTCCAACATTCCATCATTTTTTAATGAAATATAATCAAGTGCAGCGTTTGATCTAGAAGCTAATAGTTGCCAGGGTACAATATTACTATGATGTTCCATTTCTGTTATAAGAATATGATCATCTTGGNTAAGATTTTTTGTTCCCCATGCATAAGCAATTAAATTAATTGATTCCGTTGTGCTCCTTGAAAAAATAACACTATGGGAATCAGGGACATTCATGAATTGTTTTACTTTGTCTCGAACATTTTCATATTTGTCAGTGGCCTTTTCTCCTATNTCATAAAGGGCCCGATGAATATTAGCTGCATATGAACTATAATAGGATGATACGGAATCTATTACTGATTGGGGTTTTTGACTTGTGGATGCGGAATCAAGATATATGAAATTCTTTTCTTTACTTCTAAAAGCAGGAAAGTCATTTCTAATATTATTTACATCTAGCACTACTAAAGCATACCCAATTGAAGTCGAGCTGCTTCATTGATCATTTCACGATCCCATGGCGGATCCCAAACAAGTTCAACGTTGACAATGCTTGATCCAGGTACACCCTCAATTTTTTGTTTCACTTCTGTTGCAATCATATCACCCATACCACAGCCAGGTGCAGTAAGTGTCATTTTTATATCGACATTAGATCCACCATCCTTATTGTCCGTTATTTCACAGGAATATATAAGGCCAAGATCAACTACATTAACAGGAATTTCTGGGTCATAGCACGTTTTCATTGCTTCCCAAACTGCTTTTTCATTAATACTTCCATCTACATTATTTTCTTCTAGCCACGGTTGGACTTCTGGCACTTTTCCTATAGCATCTGCGTCACTACCTTCAATTCGAACTAAATTTCCGCGAATCATTATTGTATAACTTCCACCTAAAGCTTGGGTTATATGACCTTCTTCACCTTTTTTGAGAGTAATTTTATTACCAAAGGGAATAAGCGTAGCTTCACAATTACGTTCTAATATTACTTCTTCATCGATATCTGAATACATATTTTAATCCAATAACTCTTTTTGAATTTTGTTTATAGCATTACTGAAGCCATTTGTTCGTTGACTACTTATAGAACGTCCTAACCCTACTGAATCAAGGAATTGGCTTCCATCAATATTTAATATTTCCTCTTTTGTATGATCATTAAATGATCGCTCTATTAAAGAAAGAAGGCCTCTAACTATCATTGCATCTGAATCTGTTTTAAAAAAATATTTACTATTATTTTTTTTGCAAGTGACCCAAGCCTGAGATGTGCAGCCATGAATTCGATTCGCTTCAACTTTTTCTTCTTCTCTTAGACCGCCTAAATCTTTTGCAAGATCTACTAGAAATATATATTTATCTCTAGGGTCATTAAATACGGAAAATTCATCTCTTATCGAATTAAGTATTTCAACTATACTAGACATCAATTAAAACTTTCTCTATCCAATTTGTTACTTTGGTATTGATATAACTTTTAACATCTTCATTATTTATATGGTCAACGATATCTTTTGCAAATCCATTAATAATTAATTCGATTGACTTGGACTTACTTATGCCCCTCGATTGCAGATAAAAGAGTGCTTCGGAATCGATCTGTCCAGTTGTTGATCCATGCGAACACTTTACATCTTCAGAATAGATCTCAAGTTGAGGGTTTGTATTCATAATCGCTTCGGAGCTTAATAATAGGTTCTTATTTGCTTGATCAGCATCAGTATGTTGTGTGTTTTCTTTAACAACCACTTTACCATTAAATACACCAGATGACTTATCAGATAAGATATATTTGAATAACTGTTCACTTTGGCATGAATTATTAAAATGATCAATAATTATATTTTGATCATGGTGTTGATCATTCTTAATAGTTGACAACCCACTTAGATTTGCATATCCTCCCTGATCATTGAAAGTCAACTTTATATTATGGCGAAATAATTTAGCGCCAGAAGATATAGATACTGCATTTAATTGGCTGTCAGCTTTTAGAANATAATTTGTTGATGCAATATGATTAGCTAGAGCAGCATCTTCTTCAACACGAAAGTGATGTAACTTTGCATTATTATTTAAAAAAATATTTGAGACAGGATTAATGAAATAAGCTAAATCAGTTGATCCCACATAGTGTTCAATAATTGTCGCTTCTGAATTATATCCAAGTTCAAAAACAAATCTTGGATGATTCATAAGAGGNTCTGAAATATCCACTGTAGCATATATCAATTGAATTGGTTTTTCTATGATCACATTTGAATCAAGTTTAATACAAATACCCGAATTCATCATTGATGTGTTTAATGCAGTAAATGGATTTGTATTTTCTTCATTTACATATAATTCTTTATTTGATTTGAAATGATCAAGGTTAGTAGTTATCGATATTGATTCAGGCAAATCTGACAAATCCCGTTGATAATGACCATTGACTATAAAAATAAGATATGCGTTTGGAATCCGCTCTGATATATTATTTGATAATTGAGGTAAGTCTTCTGGTTGGGATAATCTATAATTTATTTTTTGTATTGGTGAAAAATCTGTGAATTTCCATTCTTCCCATTTTTTTGTTGGGATTCCCAAATTCTTAAATTGATCAAATGCAGTTGAACGTAGTTTACGTAGTTCTGGATCTTCATTTGGCGAATAAGCTAATAAATCATCAAATTGTTTTTGAAATTGTTTCATGATTCAAGCCAAGAATAACCTTTTTCTTCTAACTTATGAGCGAGTGAAATATCACCCGACTTCATAATTTTTCCATCTATTAATACATGAATATAATCTGGGTGCATATAATCAAGGAGTCGTTGATAATGAGTGATAGCTAAAAATGACCTGTCTTTATTTCTAAATTTATTAACACCTTCTGCAATNGTTTTCAAAGCATCAATATCAAGGCCAGAGTCAGTTTCATCAAGTATAGATAATTCAGGTTCTAATGTGAGCATTTGTAAAATCTCATTTCTTTTTTTCTCTCCCCCTGAAAATCCATCATTTACTGCTCTGCTTAAATATGTTTCATTTAGATTTACCGATTTTACTTTTTCACGCATCAGCATCATAAAGTCAGAGGCATTNATTTCACTTTTTCCCTGATTTTTTAATTTTGAATTAAGTGCTGCTCTTAAAAAATAAGCATTATTAACGCCTGGGATTGATACAGGATATTGAAATGACATGAAAATGCCAGCCAAAGCGCGATCTTCAATTGACATTTCAAGTAGATTATTCCCATTATAGGTTATAGAGCCTTTAGTGACTACAAAATTATCACGTCCAGTAATTATATTAGCAAGAGTACTTTTACCAGAACCATTTCGTCCCATTATGGCATGTAATTCACCAGGCTTTATGGAAAGATTAATTCCTTTCAAAATTTCCTTTCCATCAACCCTAGCATATATATTTTTAATTATTAACATTCGAAGTGTGTATAGATGATTAATAAAATTAAATGAATAATTTTATCCCACTGCACCCTCCAGGCTTACTTCCATTAGCTTTTGCGCTTCAACAGCAAATTCCATTGGTAGTTCATTAAAAACATCCTTACAGAACCCATTTACGATTAAGGANACTGCATCTTCAGTAGATATTCCACGTTGGTTACAATAAAATAATTGATCTTCGCCGATTTTTGATGTTGATGCTTCATGTTCCATTTGCGCTGAAGGGTTCCTAACATCGATATACGGGAATGTATGAGCACCACAATTATCTCCAATCAAAATAGAATCACACTGGGAGTAGTTTCTAGCGTTTTCAGCATTTTTCATTATTTTTACACCGCCACGATATGTATTCTGACCTTTGCCGGCTGAGATTCCCTTAGATATAATTGTACTTTTTGTATTTTTCCCAAGATGTATCATCTTAGTTCCTGTATCAGCCTGTTGAAAATTATTTGACAANGCAACTGAATAGAATTCGCCAANAGAATTATCTCCNTTCAGTATACAACTTGGATATTTCCATGTTAGTGCAGAGCCCGTCTCAACTTGNGTCCACGAAATTTTTGAATTTTCACCTAAGCATGTTCCACGTTTTGTTACAAAATTATAAATACCCCCTTTGCCAGTTTTTGGGTTGCCGGGATACCAATTTTGCACTGTAGAATATTTTATTTGAGCATTTTTATGCGCAACTAATTCAACAACTGCTGCATGAAGTTGATTTTCGTCTCTCATTGGAGCAGTGCAGCCTTCTAAATAGCTTACATGGCTNCCTTCTTCTGCAATAATCAGAGTTCTTTCAAACTGACCTGTATTTGCAGCGTTAATTCTGAAATAAGTTGATAGCTCCATTGGACATCTAACATTTTTTGGGATATAAACAAAACTACCATCGCTAAAAACAGCTGAGTTAAGTGCCGCAAAATAATTGTCAGTTGTTGGAACAACACTTCCTAAATATTTTTTTACTATGTCTGGGTGATTATGAACTGCTTCGGAAAAAGAACAAAAAATAACACCATGTTTTTCTAACTCTTCTTTAAAGGTTGTTGTAACTGATACGCTATCAAATACTGCATCAACTGCGACATTAGCTAACATCTTTTGTTCTTCTAATGGTATTCCCAGCTTATTATAGGTGTCCAATAACTCTGGGTCTACCTCATCTAAACTTTTAAGTTTTTCTTTTTGTTTTGGGGCTGCATAATATGAGATAGATTGAAAATCAATATCCTCATAATTCAATTTTGACCAATCAGGCTCC
This sequence comes from Fidelibacterota bacterium, assembly GCA_002713455.1. Lineage (GTDB taxonomy): Bacteria > Fidelibacterota > Marinisomatia > Marinisomatales > TCS55. The sequence continues at coordinate 12,298 of PASX01000016.1, read as the reverse complement.
TCCATTTTGAGCCATTGCTTATAAGCTTTTAATCTCCAATTTAACAGCCATTTAGGTTCCTGTTTTTTTGATGATATAATTCGTATTACATCCTCATTCAACCCAGGNGGAATTTTTTCTTGGTCTATATCGGTAGTGAAGCCGTATTCATATTCTTGGCTTATTGCCGAATCAATAATACTCTGATCGTTTTTCATATTTGCCTATACTGAAAAAGAAGTTCCGCAACCGCAAGTACGTTCGGCATTTGGATTCACAATTTTAAACCCCCCATTAAGCATATCACTTGAGAAATCAATCTCAATTCCTTTAAGATATAGATAGCTTTTTAAATCGCAAAATATATTCATACCCTGACTATTGAATACCTTATCAAATTCTTTTTGTTCTTTTTCAAATGACATATCATAATTCATTCCCGAGCACCCACCAGTAGTTACTTCCATTCTAAGACCGAAGCCCTTTTTACCTTCAGCCTCCATAACAGAAGATAGACGCTCCGCAGCTTTTTTAGATATCTTAATGCCAGCATCAAATATTTCTTTTGTATTGTTTTGCTTCTTCATTATTCCCACTCCGTTTTAACTGTAGGTTCTTTTCGTTCTTGAGGACTAGACAAATCTATTCCAAGCTTCTCTCTGGCTTCATCGGTGATCATTTCTGGATTCCAAGGTGGATCAAAAGTTACTTCAACAAATGCTTGATTTATTTCATCAAGATTTTCAAGTTTAGTTTTTATATCATTTGACATTTGTTCCCCCATGGTACAGCCTGGTGTGGTTAACGACATAACAATGTTTACATCTGATTTGTTCTCATCGTATGCCTCTTGTATTTGAATATTGTAGATTAATCCTAAATTCCAAAGATCCACTGGAAGCTCAGGGTCATAGCACTGTTTTAATATTTCGATTATTTTATCTTCTTGTACCTGAGTCATTATTGAGTGATCTCCTGAAGTGTCATTTTGGAAAACATACTTCTCATATTATCATTAATTCTTTGAATAGGAATGCGAATATTACAATTTGTTATTTGCAGACACTCAGAGTCAAAATAACAATCCATCATTCCTAGCGGTCCTTCAAGTTTCTCAAAAAAGTCCTTTAGAGAAATTGATTTTAGATTTGCTGCTATTTTGTAACCACCAGCTGGACCTTGTACAGCTTTAATGATGCCATCTCGAGCCATTTGTTGCAATGTTTTTGCCAGAAGCTGCTGAGGAATACCATATTTTGTAGCAATTTCTTTTGCACTTGTTAAGTCCGTATTATTTTTAGACTGCATGTGCCTTAATGCAATCAATGCATATTCTACTTTTCGTGTAATATTTAACATAAAAAATGTCCTACTAAAAATTACAATTTATTTTATATAGACTACAATGATTATATACGACAAAATTTATCGTATATAAATTAGATTATAATAATATTTTTTCCCTTATATGAAGAAAGGGTCCCTATTTGGCTTGATTCAAGNCCAGTTTTNTCTTTACATATTTTTGCATATTCATTTGCTTTTGATTGTGGTAAGGCAACAAGTAATCCTCCTGAAGTTTGTGCATCGCAAATCATTAGTTTTTCAATATGATTTAATCGATCTGAAAAATCTATTATTTCAGAAATATATTCAAGGTTTCGTTTTGTGCCCCCTGGTATATTGCCATTTTCTGCTAATGTTAAAACACCATTTAAAAATGGAATACTATCAAACTTTATTTCAGCTGTTACCTTACTTGCTTTACACATTTCGTATAGGTGGCCGAGAAGTCCAAAACCCGTTATATCTGTAGAAGCATTAACTGAAAATTCATGCATCAATTCGCCAGCAAAAGCATTGAGAGTGCTCATACAGTTAGTTACGTCATTGATCATTTCTTTTGAAGCTATTTCATTTTTTATGGCTGTAGATATGATACCAGATCCNAAAGGCTTTGTAAGAACCAAGGCATCTCCTTCTTGAGCTCCAGAATTTTTNATCAATCTTGATTTTTTAACTTCACCNGTTACAACTAAACCATATTTTGGTTCTTTGTCATCAATTGTGTGTCCACCAACTATAGGTATACCAGCTTCTTCAGCTTTATCTGAACCACCTTTAAGAATAGATGATAAAACTTCTTTGGGAAGTTCGTTGATAGGGAAGCCTACAATATTTAATGCAAAAAGAGGNTTTGCACCCATTGCGTATATATCTGACAAAGCATTCGCTGCAGCAATTTGCCCAAATTGATATGGNTCATCAACAATAGGTGANAAAAAATCTACACTNTGAACTATAAATTTATCGCCACNTAATGAAATTACAGCTGCATCATCAGACTCATCAAACCCTACAACAACATTNTCTTGGTATTTTGAATTGATATTACTCAGAACCTGAGCAAGGTCTTTAGGACCAATTTTACAAGCTCAACCAGCTCCGTGAGAATAGTGAGTTAGTTTAATTTTATCTAATTTTGACATACTGTAAATTTAAATCCTTAAAATGATGTTTTTAAGTGATTCTGAAATGAATTAAAAAAACCATCACAATACTTTGGTTTCAGTTTATTCAGATAGCTAAATTCCAATTCTAAAATCGTTAAATAAATAAATTTAATCATTATAAATAAGGGACATTAATGAGTAAAACCACAAAACAAGTTGATGAAGTTGTCATTCGGTTTGCAGGTGATTCAGGAGATGGCATGCAGCTCACAGGTGGCAGATTTACAGAAACAACTGCTATTGTTGGAAATGATTTAAGTACACTTCCTGACTTCCCAGCCGAAATTAGAGCTCCTGCTGGTTCTCTTGCTGGTGTGAGTGCATTCCAAATTAAATTTAGCTCAAGAGATATTCATACTCCTGGAGATGCGCCTGATATTTTAGTTGCAATGAACCCTGCAGCATTAAAAGCACACCAAAAAGAAATTCTGCCAGGTGGAACAATAATATGTAATGCAAATGCATTTACACCAAAAAATTTAAAGTTAGCAGGTTATGAAACTAATCCTTTGGAAGATAACACTTTAGATGATCATTATACTTTATACTCAGTTGAAATGAGTAAAATGGTCGCTTTAGCATCGGAAGATCTAGATCTTTCTCCAAAGCTTGTTGATAGAACAAAAAACTTTTTTGCACTTGGTCTTTTGTTTTGGATCTATGACAGACCAACGCAACCAACGAAGGATTGGTTGGCGTTGAAATTTGCTAAAAGACCTGAAATCGTTGAAGCAAATGTAAGAGCCATGGATGCTGGTTATAATTATGGTGAAACAACTGAGATTTTTACTACACGATATACTGTAGATAAAGCAAGCTTACCACCAGGAACTTATCGAAATGTTGTTGGAAATTATGCTTTGTCTATGGGTTTAGCAGCAGCTGCTGAGAAGTCAAAGTTAAATTTATTTTATGGAGGATATCCTATAACTCCGGCGAGTGATATTCTACATACTTTATCTGCATGGAAGCATTTAGGAATTAAAACGTTCCAAGCAGAAGATGAAATCGCAGGGATTACAGCTGTTCTTGGTGCAGCTTTTACTGGAAGTTTAGGTGTGACTGCTACATCTGGGCCAGGGATTGCTTTAAAAGGAGAAGCAATGGGTCTTGCAGTCATTGCTGAATTACCAATAGTAGTAGTTAATGTTCAAAGAGGTGGCCCAAGTACAGGCTTGCCTACAAAGACTGAACAAGCTGATTTACTTCAGGCTATGTATGGACGAAATGGCGAAGCACCTATGCCTGTCATTGCTTCATCAACGCCTGGTGATTGTTTTTATGCTGCTTATGAGGCATGTCGAATTGCGATAAAATATATGACTCCAGTTATGCTATTAACAGATGGGTATCTTGCGAATGGATCTGAGCCCTGGCAAGTTCCTATCTTGAAAAATTTGCCTCCGATTGATGTAAAATTTGCAGACAAATCTTCAATGGTTGATGGCCAGTTCATGCCTTATATGAGGGATAAGAAAACATTGGCAAGACCGTGGGCTATTCCAGGCGTAAAAGGTCTAGAGCATAGAATAGGCGGTATAGAAAAAGAAGATGTAACTGGTAATATAAGTTATGATCCTGATAATCATCATCATATGGTTGAAACACGTGCGAAAAAAGTTGAATCGATCGCTAGTGAATTCGATAAGTCTGAAATTTTTGGAAATAAAAGTGGTGACTTATTGATTTTAAGCTGGGGTGGAACTAGAGGTGCCTGCCGATCTGCAGTAGAAGCACTTCAGGCTAAGAAAAATAAGGTGAGTCATTTACATATTCGATGGATCAATCCATTGCCTAAAGATCTAGGTGAAATATTGATTAAATTCAAGAATGTACTTATGCCAGAAATAAACTATGGTCAATTAAGTAGGATAATTAGATCAGAATACTTAGTAGATATTAAAGGATTAAATTTAGTTCGCGGTAAACCAATTAGCTCTGCTGATATTCAAGAAGCAGCAAATTTATTAATAGGATAAAGAAATGCCTGAGACAAAAACAACAAAAACGTATACTAGAAAAGATTTTACATCTGATCAAGCTGTTAGATGGTGCCCTGGTTGTGGAGATTATGCAATCTTAGCACAATCTCAGAAAGTTTTTCCGGATCTAGGTGTTGATAAAGAAAATATCGTATTTATTTCTGGAATTGGTTGTTCAAGCCGTTTCCCATATTATATGGATACATATGGATTTCATACGATTCATGGACGTGCTCCAGCAATTGCATCCGGTGTAAAACTTGCAAATCCAGATCTTTCCGTTTGGGTTGTTACTGGAGATGGAGATGGTCTTTCGATTGGTGGAAACCATACAATTCACCTTTTGCGTAGGAATTTAGATATAAATGTAATGCTTTTTAATAATCGTATATATGGTTTGACAAAAGGCCAATATTCTCCAACATCTGAAGTTGGTAAAGTCACTAAATCGACTCCAATGGGTTCATTAGATCGCCCTTTTAATCCATTAACACTTGCTTTAGGAGCTGGAGCCACATTTGTTTCTCGAACTATTGATAAAGAAACAAAACATTTACAAGAAATGATTAAGAGATCGCATGTTCATAAAGGAACGTCTTTTATGGAGATTTACCAAAACTGTAATATTTTCAATGATGGTGCTTTTGCATCATTAACTGATAGGGAGACCAAATTAGAAACAGTTCTTTGGCTAGAAAATAATAGCCCAATGGTTTTTGGTGCTGAAAAAAATAAAGGTATCCGCCTAGAAGGAAATACTCCAAAAGTAATAGAAATTGGAGATAAGTGGTCAATTGACGATGTTCTAGTTCACGATGAATCAGATTATGTGATAGCATCATTACTTTCAAATATGACTTATAATCCTGATTTTCCTGACCCAGTTGGCGTACTCTATGCTGTTGAGGATGTAACTTATGAAGATATGATGATGGATCAGTTAAATGAAGCAGTTAAGAAAAAAGATAAGAGTTCAATTCAAGATATTATTAATTCAGGCGATACTTGGGTGGTTAAATAGTTAATATTATAAATGGGCTATCGTAAAGAAAAAGATAGTATGGGTGAGTTGGAAGTACCAGAGGATCGGTACTATGGAGCACAAACACAAAGATCCTTACAAAATTTCAAAATTGGCGGAGAGCGTTTTCAGCGTGAACTTATTCGTGCTTATGGTATAGTAAAAAAAGCTGCGGCAAAAGTTAACTCAGATGCTGGAAGGCTTGATGTAAAAATTGCAGATGCTATTGCTAGTGCATCTGATGAAGTAATTGACGGTAAGTTAGATGAGCATTTCCCCCTTGTTATTTGGCAGACAGGATCCGGCACTCAGTCAAATATGAATTTTAATGAAGTTATTTCTAATAGAGCTATAGAAATGGTGGGGGGAAAGCTTGGTTCTAAAGATCCCGTACATCCTAATGATCATGTAAATATGAGCCAGTCTACTAATGATACTTTTCCAACTGCAATAAATATTGCGGCAGTAGAATCAACAACTCATAAGTTAATCCCAGAATTAGAAGAATTAAGATATAGCTTAGATTCTAAATCCAAAGAATTTGATTCAATAATTAAGCTTGGACGAACTCATTTGCAAGATGCTACACCACTTAGTTTAGGTCAGGAATTTTCAGGTTATACCTCTGCAATAGAACATGGAATAGAAAGAATTAAGAACGCTTTGAAAAGTTGTTATGAGCTAGCCATTGGTGGTACTGCGGTAGGAACAGGAATTAATTCTTTTGAAGGTTATGCTGAAGCTGCTGCGAACGAAATTTCATCTATCACTAGTTTGCCATTTAAAACAGCACAAAATAAATTTGAAGCTCTTGGTGGACAGGATTGCATTGTTGATCTTTCGGCAGCACTAAAAACAGTATCAGGGTCTTTATTTAAAATTGCAAATGATATTCGTTGGTTAGCAAGCGGTCCACGGTCTGGCATAGGTGAGATCCTGATTCCATCAAATGAGCCTGGGTCCTCTATTATGCCTGGAAAAGTCAATCCTACGCAATGTGAAGCATTGACGATGGTTTGCACACAAGTTATGGGAAATGACACTACAATTATGGTTGCTGGTGCTAGTGGCAATTTCGAGCTCAACGTATACCGACCTGTTATAGCTTATAATATTTTACAGTCTATACGAATATTGAGTGATGCAATTAATTCATTTAGAGTTAATTGCGTTGATGGAATAGAAGCAAACAAAGAAAAAATTGATACAAATCTATATAATTCCCTTATGCTTATAACTGCTTTAAACTCCCATATTGGATATGATAAAGCAGCTGAAGTTGCAAAAAAAGCATATAAGGATAATTCATCGCTTCGCGATGCTATAATTACTTTAGGATATATGAGCGGTGAAGATTTTGATAAATTTGTAAAACCAGAAGAAATGGTAACTCCATCAAAAAAATAACTTGGATCGAACTTTATCACATTTCAATTAATTGACTTTAATAAAATCCCACCTTTAATCATTTTGGGAACTGGTTAAATTTCATTATGGCTTTTGAACCTTCTACACTCACTTTACGGAAAAATCTAAAAAGTGCGATTATTTCGGTATTAACCTTTTTAGTATTGATTGTAGGATACATTTTCTATTTAGCGCAAGATTTACCTTCCCTCGATCAATTAGAAAACTATGATCCGGACCTCGTAACTAGAATTTATTCAGCTGATGGAGAGATTCTAGATGAACTATTTTTAGAAAAACGAATTTTTGTTGATCTAGATCAAATACCAAATAATATGAAAAATGCAACTATTTCCTCTGAAGACCGTCGGTTTTATAATCATTGGGGAATCGATTCAAGAAGTATTGTAAGAGCAATTGTTATAAATATAATTAGCTTAGGTTATGAACAGGGGTTTAGCTCTTTAACTCAACAGGTAGCACGAACGTTATATGATACAATTGGATTTAAGAAGACAATAATTCGAAAGATAAAGGAAATTATTACTGCTATACAGATTGAAAGAACTTATACCAAAGATGAAATTCTTGAAATGTATTTAAATAATGTCCATTTTGGGCATGGTACATATGGGGTTCAGGCTGCGGCCAAAAGATATTTTGGTAAAGATGCTGTTCAATTAACCTTAGGTGAATCAGCAATGCTTGTAGGAATATTGCCTGCTCCAGCAAGATATTCCCCAATTAATCATCCTGAGCGAGCCCATTATAAAAGAAATGTAGTGTTGAGAGTGATGCGGGATGAGAAATTTATCACTAAAGATATTTATTCTGAAGCTCGTGTTATTGAAGCCGAAAATGTTTCTAGAGATCAAGTTAAAGGTAAGGCACCTTATTTCACTGAATACATTCGTCGAACTATGGAAAAAGAAGATGATCGTCTAGGAGTTAATATATATAGAGATGGTTTAAAAATTTACACTACGCTTGATACTCGATTACAATTCATTGCCGAAAAAGCATTAATGGATGCTATAAAGCGAAATCAAGACAAACTAAATCAACGGCTATTCAATGATCAGGAAGAATTTTCAAAATTAGCATACCTTAGTATTTTTTCTGAGGACACTGTAAAAATGATGATGAAAGGTGATTCAAGTCTTTATAAAGATCTACGTAATAAACTCTTGGTTCAAGGTGCTTTTGTNGCTTTAGATCCAGGTTCAGGANCAATACTAGCAATGATCGGAGGTCGNCCTGATTACCATGATCAATATAATAGAGCGGTTCAAGCAAAACGCCAACCTGGCTCAGTATTTAAACCAATTGTTTANACAACTGCTATNGATAATGGTTATCCTGTATCAAAACAATTATTGAATCAGCCACTAGTACTTCGAATCTTAAATGCCGCGGGTGAATGGGAAAAGTGGATGCCACGTAATTATGATGGAACTACGAGTGGCTTGACAACTCTAAGAGAGGGTATTCGGAGATCAATTAATTTGNTTGCTGTAAGAGTAGTAAAAGAACTCGTACCAGCAACTGAAGTAAAATCAATGGCCAAGAGGATGGGCATCACAACTGATATTCGTGCAGTTGATGCAATAGCTCTTGGTACATCAGAAGTTTTTTTAATTGATGTAGTAAATGCATATTCTGCCTTCGCAAACAAAGGCGTACTAAGTCAACCATTTGGAATAACTAAAGTTGAAGATCGATATGGAAATATAATCAAAGAATATGAGCCAATTAGAGAAGAAGTATTGAGAGAAGAATCCGCTTATATTATGACATCAATGTTGCAAACAGTTATGGATGCTGGAACGGGAGGAAGTGCACGATGGAGACATAATTTTTATCATCCAGCAGGGGGTAAGACTGGCACAACACAAAATTGGACTGATGCCTGGTTTGTTGGATTTTCAAAGCAAATGGCTGCAGGTGTGTGGATTGGTGTAGATGATCCTGTTGTAAGTTTGGGTACAAGTCAGGATGGATCACGTGCCGCTCTTCCAGCATGGGCAAAATTTATGGCAGCAGCTCATGATACCTTAAGATTAAAACGGCAAAATTTTGATCGNCCAGATAAAGTCATTGATGTAGGAATATGTTCGATTACAAAGGATTTACCAACGAATTTATGTGAAGTGGAATCAGAAATTTTTATTAANGATACTGAACCNACAAAAGTATGTAAAGTTCACCGNAGGAATTAGTTTTATTATTGATAAAATAATTTAGTATAATTCTTATCCTCACCAATTTTAACTGACTCATTAAGCATTTTTTCTGCAGTATTTAGTTTGTCTTTATTTGAATTAAAAAATCGAAAAATTGGATCACCTTTTTTTAATTCAACTCCCACTTTACTTATGAACTCAATACCTGCAGTATGATCAATTTGCTTTAAATTTGACTGTTGACCGCAACCTAATTCAACTGTGGNCCATCCAATTTTTAATGTATTCATTGATTCTATATACCCGTTTTCTTTAGCTGAAATAGTTTTTTCAAAAAGAGGTCGATTAATTTTATCAATATTTTCTAGATGACCTTCTTGCGAATCAATCATTTTCTCAAATTTTTCATATGCTTTTCCAGTATTAATTAAATTTTCTTGTATTGAAATAGCTGTTGTTTGGTCATTTGTTATTCCGCTCTGAATAATGAGTTTGCTTCCTAGTTCAAAAACTACATCCATCAGATCTTTAGATCCATTTCCCATTAAAGCTGCCATTGANTCTTNTACCTCGCACCACATNCCCGCANNTTTACCTAAGGGTTGCTCCATACNTGAATATACTATATCAGTTTTTATTTNAAATGAATCGCCAACATTTTTAAGAGCTTTCCCAAGGATTTTTGCTTGGTCTAAATTTTTCATAAAAGCACCATTCCCAACTTTTATATCNAATACTAAACCATTAATTCCTTCTGCAATTTTTTTGCTCATAATTGATCCACATATAAGTGGTACAGAATCGATTGTTTCCGTTAAATGTCTTAGTTCATACATTTTTCGATCTGCTGGACAAATTGATTTCGTTTGAGACATGATACAAATGCCAGTTTTCTCTACATTATTCTTAAACTCATTAATTGGTAAATCTGTTTTAAAATTTGGTATACTTTCCAATTTATCAATTGTACCTCCAGTATGCCCAAGCCCTCTACCTGCTAACATAGGTATCGCTAATCCAGCTGCAGCCATTATTGGGCCAAGGATAAGTGAAACTTTGTCACCAACTCCTCCTGTCGAATGTTTATCTGCTATATAGATGTCACTATTAGAGAATTTTATTTTTTCACCAGAATCTAGCATTACCTTTGTAAATGCTATTGTCTCATCATCAGTCATTCCATGCTTATGAACAGCTTTCAAAAATGATATCATTGATTGATCATCAAAATCACCATTTAAATAATGATTAATAAAATANTCTAAGTCTGAATTGGGAATTACNTTTCCCTTTTCTTTATNCTGAATAATTTNNTTCGGATTCACTTNTTTTCTTNTTNAAACGTTTAANAATATTNAACTCAAAACGCAAAGGCGGTTGTTCACGNACTGTATGTATCATAAGATAGGTTGCAATCACAAAAAGGATAAGGTTTGGNGACCAGACGCCAACCATAGGTGTGAGAATGGTACGNTCGGCTAGATCTTCTCCACCTATCATTAGAATATAATAAATAAGNAAGAATCCAAATGACAAGCCGGTAGCTATTGTAAAACCACCTTTTCTAAATAAAACTCCTAAAGAAGCACCTGTCATAATGAACAAGATGCAAGCCACTGGTAAAGAAAATTTCTTATGAAGCTCAACATTATATTTGTTACTTGATTTACTGTAGCTCCTTAATAAGTTATATTCATTTACTAATTGTCTAGATACAATACCAATATCTTTCTCTTTTCTATATATCACATCNCCACTATTTGATGTATCAGCACTAAATTTGTTTTTATAATCATCTAATAATAATTGAGATGCTTCTAGTGAAGGAGGAACTAAACTATCCATTCCTGTTCTAATGAATGCTCTACCAATTCGTCCTTTAACAATATTGAGTCTATCATTTATACTTTTTCTTTTATCTAGGATCATAGCAATCGTCATTTCTCGATCAGAACGACTAGTAGTATCTCTTCGATTTAAAAATAGATCATCAGCTGGTATAGTGATTTTGTGTTTGACAAATTCAATTCGTCGATAATTACCATAATCCTTTAAATCAAGTTCATGGATTTCTCCATCATAAAGATCTAAAATTATAGCATCATCAATTGTAGAAAGCTGTCCNGTNTTGGAATGAATACTAGTCTGTGATTCACTAATNCCTTTGCTAAANATGCGAACGTCTTTTAAAATATCATTTTCCTTCTCTTTAATTATCATACTATAACTTGGGAGATCATCCATGAAATAGCCTGGTTCAATATTAAGATCAGGACGCTTTCTATAAATGTCACCTGAAAGCATTCTAGCTTTAAAATTCATTTCAGGCATGATGAAGGCATTGAATAAAATTAGAATTATTGATATCAAGAGACCCATAGCTAAAGCTGGACGAACTATTGTTGTAAAGCTAATTCCTGAAGCTCGCATTGCAGTGATCTCATTATCTTCTGAAAATTGACCAAATGCCATAAGTGCAGCAACAAGAACAGCCATAGGAACTGCTAAGGCACTTATCCAACCAAGGTTAAGAAATAAATATTCAAAAATAGTTCCTATATCTAGGCCCTTGCCAATAAACCGATCGATTGCCCTTAATAGAAATTGAGTAAACAATACGAAGACGATTATTATTAAAGAAAAAATAAACGGCATAAATAGCTGTTTAAGTATATATCTAGTTAATAGGTGCATAGGAAAAATTACAATACTTCCATTTTATTATTACCATCTTGAATGGAAAATCAGATAAAGTGTTCCTATAAATTTATTTTCGTTTAATTTATTTAAAACCAGTAATTTGGGCGGCTTCAAATTATTTAATTTTTTGAAGTTTATATGGTGGGTGTAGCTCAGCTGGTTAGAGCACCTGGTTGTGGCCCAGGAGGCCGTGGGTTCAAGTCCCATCACTCACCCACTGTGAGTTAGAAAGAAATTTTCGGGGTGCGGCGCAGTCCGGTTAGCGCACCTGCTTTGGGAGCAGGGGGTCGGAGGTTCGAATCCTCTCACCCCGACTTGAGGGAAGACCTCATTAATAGACAAGAAAGCCCTTCTTTATTGAGGGGCTTTTGTTTTATCAGAAGTTATCAGGGTTATATCACAATTACACAAATAATGGAGACTGATTTAAGTGACACATGCCCCGTATCCGTTCATAATATTTGCTGTATCTATGAATTATTAATATTCTATAGATTTAATCATGAAACGATC
>PASX01000015.1 GCA_002713455.1 Fidelibacterota bacterium | reverse complement strand
AACATCACAATAAGTGCTTTAATTAAGCCAACTACGGAATTGGCAATACCCTGTACGGTTGAAGTAAAATCAGCCATTAGGTTCCTCCTTGGTTAGGTTTTATTGAACAAAAAAAGGAGGCAGGTATCCCTGCCCCCTTTGTTCAATTCTTTCGCTTTTATGTATGTGGTTATATGTTCCACTGTATTAATTGGTAGAATTTAAACAAAAAATAGAATTAATCAATAAAAATTGAATCATAAGATTTTTTGATTTTCTAATCGGGAAAAATATTATAAGTAACTAAAATCTATCATTACTTAAATAATAATTAATACTTAGTTAAACGTATTTTATGAAAATCAAAAATATTCTTTCTCGTTCTGTATTAGATTCCCGAGGGAACCCCACAATAGAAGTTGATGTCCAACTTGCCGATGACTCAATTGGAAGAGCAATTGTCCCCTCTGGAGCATCTACTGGTAAATTTGAAGCAGTAGAGTTGCGCGATAATGATTTTAATTTTTATTTTGGGAAAAGTGTCCATAATGCAGTTAAAAATGTTAATACATTAATTTCTCAAGAACTCATAGGTATGGATTCATCAAATCAATCTGATATTGATAATGCTATGATTGCTTTAGATGGTACTAATAATAAGAGTTTTTTAGGTGCAAATGCAATTTTAGGTGTTTCGCTAGCAAATGCAAAAGCTTTCGCATTGTCAGAAAAATTACCTTTATATATGTCTTTAGGTATATCAGATAATAGTACTTTACCCATTCCAATGATTAATATTTTAAATGGGGGTTGCCATGCTGATAATAACGTGGATATTCAAGAATTTATGGTTTTCCCAATTGGTGCAAGCTCTTTTTCAAATGCGCTACAAATGGGTACAGAAACATTTCACCACCTTAAATCAATACTTAAAAAGAAAAATCTTAGTACAACTGTTGGTGATGAAGGTGGATTCGCACCAAATCTTAAATCTAATGAAGAAGCAATAGAACTAATTTTAGAAGCAATAAATCAATCTCCTTTTAATTTAGGAAAAGATTTATTTCTTGCTTTAGATGTTGCAGCAAGTGAATTGTTTAATAATGGGAAATATCATTTAGAATCAAATAATGTTCATTTTAATTCAGAAGAAATGGTTGAGTTTCTAAAATCGTTAGTTAGGCAGTATCCTATCATTTCTATTGAAGATGGTTTAGATGAAAATGACTGGAAAGGTTGGACATTACTTACAGATGAAATTGGTGATAAATGTCAAATTGTAGGGGATGACTTAACTGTTACAAATATTACTAGACTTAAAAAAGCCATTGATAATAAATCAATGAATTCTATACTTATTAAACTAAATCAAATAGGGACAATTACGGAAACCATTGCAACAATAGAACTAGCTAAATCAAATAACTTTTCTACTATTATTTCCCATAGATCAGGAGAAACGGAGGATGTAACTATAGCTGATTTTTCTGTAGCAATGGGATCGGGACAAATTAAAACAGGATCTACCTGTCGTACTGATAGAGTAGCAAAATACAATCAGTTACTTCGTATTGAAGAAAGTCTTGGAGCTAATGCCAAGTTCCCAGGTATTGAAGTATTAGGTAATAAATAATTCAATTATTATGGTTTTAAGAAAAAATAATAGAAAAACTATTGGTCTACAAAAACGTATAGTTAAAGGAATATTAATAATTGGCGCTTTGTCTCTACTTACGATATTTATTTTGGGGAATCATGGTCTTCATCAACTTTATAAATTAAAAAAACAACGCACAGAAATTCAAAATAAAATAGACCTATTACGTGAAGAAAAAATAGCCCTCGAAAATCAAAAGAACAAATTAACAACTGATTATAAACATATTGAAGAATTAGCTAGAGAAAAATATAGAATGGCTAAAAAAGGTGAAAAAGTATTTAAAGTAATTGAAAAAAAAGAAAACTAATCTTTTTGTTTATTTTTACCTAAGCGATGACTATTAAAATATAATTCATCTTTTTCTTCTTCAGTTAAGCTATCATATCCAGAATCATTGATTTTATCTAATAAAACATTAATATTTTTTTGAGCATCAATTTGTTTAGCTTGTTTTTTTTCATCTTTTCTATGTTTTATTTCAAGCAACTTTGTATTCCAAAAAAACAATAGTTTTGAAAAAGTGAGTGATGATTTCAAGTATATAAATCCTATTAACATACCGGATAAATGTGTTAGGTGGCTGATATTTGATCCTGCATCACCTATTGATGAGAAAAATGCAATGGCACCTAATAAAATAACAAAAAATTTTACTTTTATTGGAAAAAGAAAATAAATTAAAACTTTTCTATTTGGGAACATAAGTCCATACGCTAAAAGTATGCCATAAATCGCCCCACTTGCACCAATTAATAGTGAGTAGGGATTATTTATATTGAATAAAAGCCATATAAGTCCTGAGCCAATACCTGTAATAAAATAGTATTTTAGGAATTCTTTCCGACCCCATATCGATTCCATTTCAGAACCAAACATCCACAATACAAACATATTCATAAATACATGAAAAAAATCTCCATGGATAAACATGTATGTTATTGGCTGCCAAATCATGGGCCAGATATCAACCGATGAAAGACCAAAAATCTCTGCTAAATCAAATTGATCTACTGCAATATATCTAAAAAAAAATAAAACTACGTTAATAAGGATTAAAATTTTTATCGCTTCAGGAAAGTATTGAGGTCTGAAACTTAAATTACCCTGTTCTGATTGAAACTGATATCGCATAATTAATATTATATAAGTTAATGTCGAATTAGTTAAAAATGTTTCATATTATTAATATAATGACTTCAGAATATCTAATGATTTAATATTATTTAAATTATCAAAATGTATTCCTAAACAAGTATTCAAATAATCACTAATAATTTTTCTATCTTCAGTCTCGAGTCTAATATTATTTTTTCTACCAGTTCCACCATTTGCAAAATAATTAAATATTTTTTTTGTATTAGATGTTTTAAATGGATTAGGTAAAGGCAAATAATCTAATTCATGTTGATCAAAGTCTGGCTTAAAACCAAGTTGATTAAGCAATTGATATTGGTAATACCAATAAATAAGATTTAACTCATTTTTTTCATTTTCAATTGTATTTAAAGATTTTAATAAATAATTAAATAGATTTTTATTAGGGTCATTGTTAGAAATACATTTATCAGTTAATTCTATCATTGCTAATGCATAAGATATTTTTTTTAAATCATTTGGTATTTTACACCAAGATTTAAAAAANGAGGCTTTAGATATAGTTTGAAGATCTCTGTTCTCTTTAAAATAAAATGTAATATCAATACAATTTGCTGGCTGAAAATATGCAGCTTTTGATGATTTTATTCTGTGNGCTCCGTGAACCATNAANCTTATTTTCCCTATTTNNTCCACAAAGCATCTAGCAATAATACTAGTTTCTCCATAACGGAATCGCTTAAGCACGATAGCTGTTGAATCAATAATCATTATAAAATAATGGGGTATGCCTATTATTAATAGGCTTTAGCAAAAATAACTTCGTGTTTAGCTGCACGACCAGAGTAAATNCAATTTAGACCTTTTGGGTTTTCATCNATTGGAATGACTCGAATCGTCGCCTTAGTTTCCTTTTTAATTGCAGCCTCTGTTTCACTAGTCCCATCCCACCCACATTTAATAAAACCACCTTTATTTGATAAAATATCTTTGAATTCTTCATAAGTTGATACTGTGTATGTATTTTCCGTTTGAAAAGATTTTGCTTTATTAAACATATTATTTTGTATGTCATCTAATAATGATAATACTGTTTCAATTATTAATTCTTTACTAACAAATTTCTTTTCTGAATTATCTCTTCTTACAATAACAAATTGTTCATCTTTAATATCTTTTGGGCCTACTTCTATTCTTAATGGAACGCCCTTCATTTCCCATTCGTTAAATTTAAATCCAGGACTACCTTTTCTCCAGTCCTCGTGAATACGAACTCCCTTTTTTTTCATTTTAAATAATATTTCTATTACATAATCCTTGATATTTTTTTTATCATCATCATCTCGAAAAATAGGAACCATAACAACTTGGTACGGTGCAATTTTTGGAGGTAGCTGCAATCCTTTGTCATCACCATGAGTCATAATCACACCCCCAACTAATCTAGTACTTACTCCCCAGCTAGTTGCATAAACCATTTCTTCATTGTTATCTTTATTTTGAAAGGTAACACCGAATGCTCTAGCAAAATTTTGTCCTAAATTATGTGAGGTCCCTGCTTGTAATGCTCTTTTATCACCCATCATAGCTTCTATACAATATGTAAGATCTGCCCCAGCAAATTTTTCTGATTCTGATTTCAAACCAACATAAACTGGCATGGCAAGGACTTCTTCAGCTAATCGACGATATAATTCTAATATCAGTAATGTTTCCTCTTGAGCTTCATCAGCAGTAGCGTGAGCAGTATGTCCTTCCTGCCATAGAAATTCAGTTGTTCTCAAAAATAAACGAGTACGCATTTCCCATCTAACGACATTTGCCCATTGATTAATTAACAATGGAAGATCTCTATAAGATTGGATCCACTTTTTATACATTGACCAAATAACTGTTTCCGATGTTGGTCTTACAATGACTTCCTCTTCCAATTTAGAATCAGGATCAAGTGTAATGCCCTCTTCAGAATCTGACTTAAGCCTTGTATGGGTTACAATTGCACATTCTTTTGCAAAACCTTCCACATGTTCAGCTTCTTTTGCTAGAAAAGACTTTGGTATAAATAATGGGAAATATGCATTTACATGCCCTGTCTCTTTAATCATATCATCAAAAGAATTTTTGATTAATTCCCATAATGAAAAACCATATGGTCTAATAACCATCGTCCCTTTTACTGGACCATAATCTGCGAGTTCAGCTTTGGTAACAATATCTGTATACCATGCAGAATAATTTTTAGTTTGTGGTGTTACGCCTTTAGACATAAAAAATTTACTTAATAATTAATTGGAAATTACCGGCTTAACAATGGCCTTACAATTGAATTTGTGATTTGATTGAGCCTCATAGTAATCCTTGATTATTTTCTTACTAATATAAAGTGAAAGTAAATACTCTAATGATTAAAAAATATTTTTTTCATACCATTGTTTTAATATTAATTATCACAGGCTGCGAATCGAATCATGCAGATATGGTTATTCACAATGGTACAATTTATACTATGGATGACTATAATCCCATTGCTCAAAACGTTGTAATAAAGGATGGGAAAATCATAGATGTTGGCACAAAAAACAATTACAATAAATATATTGGCCCAAATACGGATGTTTTAGATCTAAGCGGGTCAACTATGATTCCTGGACTTATTGAAGGACATGGGCATTTTATGGGTCTTGGTCGTGCAAAAATGCGATTGGATCTATCTCAAGTAGAAAATTATGATGAACTTATAAATATTGTTGAAGATGCGGTAAATAAAGCAGCCCCAGGCGAATGGATTCTTGGAAGAGGCTGGCATCAGAGTAAGTGGGCACCATCACCAGATATTGTTGTTAAAGGCTTTCAAACGCATGAAAAGTTAAGTTCAATATCTCCAAATAATCCTGTTTGGCTAACTCATGCAAGTGGGCATGCTTCTTTTGGGAATGCAAAAGCTATGGAAATTGGAGGAATTACAGCTGAAACTGAATTTGGGTTTGGTGGTGAAATAATTAAAGATTTAAATGGAAAGCCTACAGGTATATTTAATGAGAGGGCTCAAAGTTTAATAAGTCGTCATATCGAAACATCAATTTATAACGCTGATGGAAATTTAGTTTCAGATTCTGATCAACAAATGTCTATGCGTGCCTTAGAGCTAGCGGTTAATGAATGTTTGAAGAATGGTATAACTTCATTTCATGATGCTGGATCTGGCGCAGAATCAATACAAGCTTTTCGGGATGGAATAATAAATAAAAAACTGAAAGTTCGTCTTTATGTTATGCTTACTAGTCGTGATCCAAAATTGCTGGAGGATTGGTATAAAAAAGGTCCAGAGATTGGAACAGGAAACGATTATTTAACTATTCGATCAATCAAATTAAATGCTGATGGAGCCCTAGGCTCAAGAGGAGCTTGGTTGCTTAATGAATATTCAGATCGTCTCGGTCATTTTGGAATGGCAACGCAATCAATGGATTATGTTTATGAAGTTTCATCAAATGGATTAAATAATGGTTTTCAAGTTAATACACATGCAATTGGTGATCGGGCAAATAGAGAAGTACTTGATCAATATGAAAGAGTATTTAATGAGAATCCTCAAAAAAATAATGATCTCAGATGGAGAATTGAGCACGCTCAACATATTGATCCACAAGATATTCCTAGGTTTGGCNAAATGGGTGTTATCGCNTCGATACAAGGTATACATATGTCATCTGATAGGCCATGGGCTATTAATCGTCTCGGTAAAAAAAGAATTATTGAAGGTGCGTATGTATGGAGAAGTTTGATGGATTATGGCGCAATTGTAGTGAATGGATCAGACGTGCCTGTTGAGCCAATTAATCCTATAGCTTCATTTTATGCAAGCGTTTCACGCAAAACATTAAAGGGTAATCCTGAAAATGGTTATGAGCCCAATCAAAAGATGACAAGACTAGAGGCGCTAAAAACATATACTATTAATGCCGCATATGCTGCATTTGAAGAAGATATTAAAGGTTCAATTGAAATAGGTAAATANGCTGACTTTACAGTTTTATCAAAAAATATTATTACAATACCTGAAGATNAAATATTACAAACAGACATTCTTTACACAATTATTAATGGACAAATTGAGTACAAGAATTGATCAGCCAAAATTCAAATAAATTAATTTGCTCACTTCATAAAAAAAAGTTTCGGACTAAGTATGGTAAATTTATTATCGAAGGCGCTCGAGCAATTGACTATGCATTAAATAATAATGGAGCTTTTTCAATTATTGTATATACTAGAGCTTTTTTAAATAAAAATCCGAAGATAATTNAAAAAATTAAANCATTTAATTCTTCTTTAATTAATGAAAAAGAATTAAAAAGAATATCACCATCGACTTCCCCATCGGGAATTCTTGGGATTGCAAATAATATCCAGTATAGTGACTTTAATAATACAGAAAATTTTATTTTTTTAGATAAAGTTTCTGATCCAGGGAATATGGGAACCATCATTCGTACTGCGGCGTGGTTTGGAGTATTTCAAATAGCATTATCGGAAGGTTGTATAGACCCATTTAATCCTAAAGTTGTAAGGGGTGCAATGGGTGCTCATTTTTCCTTAAAATGGATTGGTGAGAAATCAATTTTAGATTTTAGAGATTATANATTAATTGGCGCTGTCCCAAAAAGTAAAAGTATTACAACACCATATTCTCTTAATGATAAATGGGGATTGATAATGGGAAGTGAAGCACATGGCATATCTAGAGATAATTACTCTCATATTAGCGATACGATNGCTATTCCAAAAATAGGAAAAGGGGAATCACTCAATATTGGTGTAGCAATGGGAATATTGCTTCATCAGCTAACAAAATAATGCTTTCTTTCACTATAAACATTTATAGTGGTAATTTCTAGCATGATGGAAAAAATGGATTTAGAACCCCATGAGCCGGACCCTGACAGTCCCGGTCGCATTTTTAATCGTTATTTTATCGGTTTTTTCTGCTCTAATTATTGCATCAATTTTTAGCGCTATGGATCCGTCTATCCTTGACGGAACAACTCCATCNCTATCTACATATATTTCAATGTTTGTTGGTCAATCCTTTTTAATTGTTCCAGTTTTAATTTATTTAAATAAAAAGGGAGCTCCAATTTTTGAATCTTTGCGCCTAAAAATTATTTCAAAAAAAACAGCTATTGCTACATTAATTTTATCTTTAGGAGCAATGGTTATATCGGATGAAATAAATATATTAGTTGATAAAATCATTCCTGCTCCAGAATCCTTTTTGCAGCTTGAAGCAATGCTTACACCAGAAAATCCACTTTCAATGATAATTCTTATAATTACTATTGTTATTCTAGCTCCGGTTGGAGAGGAGCTTTTATTCAGAGGTTTTTTACAAAAATTTTTGGAGAATCAGTGGGGTGATGTGACTAAAGCAATACTTATATCAAGTTTATTCTTTGCCGCAATACACTTTAATCCTTATTGGTTAATTCAAATATACTTTCTTGGAGTTCTTCTTGGATATATTGCATGGAAAACATCATCAGTGATTCCTGCAATAATTTTTCATGTGGTTATAAATGGATCTTCGCTTTTATTTACTCATTTAGGTGAATCCATAGAATCTATATTGTTATGGAATGGACATGTTAATCCATTAATATTGATATTAGGTGGGTATTGTTTTTTTATTGGTATGAAACAAATACAAGGTATTTCTTAAAATGAAAAAAGAATTATTTAAAAATGAAATAACTATCTTGAGAGATACCTTTAGAAGGCTTCTTAGGCGACATGCAGAAACAAATATTTTGAAGCTAATTGATAAAACACACCCTGCAGATCTTGCATTACTTTTCCGATATTTTAATGAAAATGAGCAGGATGAAATTTTTTCTAAATTAAAACCTTCTGAAAAAACCGCTGAATTTTTAAATGATCTTGATGAGTTAATAGGTATTAGACTATTAGAAAATGAATCTCATGATAGAATAGCATCAATATTAGAGCATGCAAGTTCAAATGAACAAGCATACTTAATAGGATTGTTAGATGAAAAATATGCTTCATCTGTAATTGATCTATTACAAGCTGATAAACAAGAAGAGCTAGAAGAAATGATGGCCTATCCTGAAGATAGTGCTGGAATCTTAATGTATACAGATGTATTTACACTGCATGAAGAAACAAAAGCTAGGGATGCAATTAATGCTCTTCAGGATCAAGAAGACGCTGAAATGGTTTTTTATCTTTATACTTTAGATGATGAGGCAAGACTAACTGGAGTAATTTCGTTAAGAGATTTAGTAACCACTCCTGGTGATACTAAGTTAAAAGATATTATGTCTAAACAAATACATGTTGTTAGACCTGAAACTGATCAGGAAGAAGTTGCACGTATTGTATCGCAATATAATTTTTTAGCAGTCCCAGTTGTTGACCCTGATGATCGTTTACTAGGAATTGTAACCGTTGATGATGTCGTTGATATTATCCGAGAAGAAGCGACAGAAGACTTTTTACAAATGGTTGGAGCAGGAAAAGATAGAGAAATATTACTTAAGTCTTCATGGGAAAATGCTCGAATGAGACTTCCATGGCTATTTGCAAGCTGGGTTGGTGGTATTATGGCTGCATTCATTATTGGTATTTTTGATAATGTACTCCAAAGTACGATTGCTTTAGCAGCATTTATACCAGTAATTATGGGTATGGGTGGTAATATAGGAACTCAATCCTCTACTATAATTGTTCGTGGTTTAGCAACTGGGAGGGTGAGTATTGAAAATTCAATGAGAATTCTTTTTAAAGAAATTAGAGTGGGTTTAATGTTAGGAATCCTATATGGATTATTATTAGGTGTTTTTGCTATATTAAAATTTCTAGATGTTTCTCCCATGCTAGGTGTAGTAGTTGGAGTAAGCATTTGTATTTCAATGATTATAGCTGCAACCATTGGCTCACTAGTACCTTTAATATTAAATAGATTCGAAATTGATCCAGCTATTGCAACTGGACCATTTGTTACTACATCAATAGATATACTTGGTGTTGCTTGTTACTTTCTAATTGCAATTTCATTACTTTAGATGAGCTAATAATAATGAGTATAAAATCTTTTTTTAAATCACACGGAAAACAAATAATAATTTTAATAGGTGTTACTGTTTTAATAGGTNTTGCTCTGAAATATGAAATAGACACTAAAATGGTAGTCTTTGGAACAGTTGTTCTAGGGGTATTTACCCAAGCATTTGCTGGTGTAGCTGCATTAATTGCAACATTACCAGTGGTTGGGCCTTTGATAATTAAAATTTTTACTATTCCAATATTTTGGATATTGAATTCTATGGGCTATTTCGTTGGAGCTGTAGCAATAAAAAAAGGTTATCGTAGTGAGTTTACAAAATCACGCGTATTAACATTAGCATTGCTGGTTGGCATTATTCTTGGGTATATAATAGGACATCTAGTTCCACTCCGATAAAATAAATGAAAATCATACTATTACATGGGCCNAACCTTAATCTTATTGGGAAAATATCTTCAAATCTAGATAGTCGAATAACCCTTGATAAAATAAATACTGGTATTAAACGCAATATTAGGAATACTAATACTGATGTAAAAATTTTTCAAACTCANAAAGTATANCAGGCAATCAATTTTGTTCAAAGNAATAGAAATTGGGCAGACGGTCTTTTATTTGCACCTATGGCTTGGGCTCTTTATGAATATTCTATTCTTGATGCAATTAAAATATCAGGATTGCCAACTATTCAACTATTATTTGGCAGTAAGTACAATAATATAGATGAAGAAAAATCAATATTCACAAATGTTGCTACTAAAACGATAATTGGATCACCTAAAAAAATCTATATTGAGGGTATAAAATTTTTAGAAAAAATAGACTAAATAGTGTGAAAAAAAAATTATCAACTATATTTTTTTTCATTATTGGATGTTCTAATATTCAAAATGANGNACCNANTCCTANAGTAATTGNNCCAANNATNNTTNCAGAAATCAGTTTTTCCTATGANAGTATTAAAGCAACNNTTATTACNGATACTGATTTAACAAACTTTGAGACATTATCATTNCTTGCAAATANACCAATNTCAATTGAACATTTAGTTAATTTAGCATATCCNAATCTTCATGACTCTACAATAAAAAGTTTTAAACCCTTAGTTAATAAATCGNTAGCATTACAGCAAAGAACGAGATTTGTTAATAATATTGCTAATAAAGATGGTGCTATCATCACTTCTTATGCAGTAGATACAACATGGGTATTTAAAAACATAAGAGAAGTCGTAAATAATTATAATAGCAGTTTATCAATAAATACATTATTTGATAGAGGTGGGAAAATTCCTGACTTTGTGAAATTAGTCCCCTCAACAAAATTATTATTACCTGTTGTTACATTGAAAGTTCCTACACGTGCTTCACGTTTACCAAATGCTCCTAGAGCATATCGCTCAGGTATNCATCGNGGAATNGATTTTTTTTCTAANTGGGGAACTCCGATAAGAGCTGTAGCTGATGGGGTAATCATAAGATCAGATTTAAATTATGAAGAAGTACCAGCAGATTTTCGTGTAAAAATGCTGAATAATGCATCTAAATTAAAAAGAACNCCTTCAGATATATTTAATGAGTTATTATTAGGTCAGGCTGTTATAATTGATCATGGGTTTGATCTCTTTATTGGTTTTAGAGCTATAACTATTTATGCACATTTATCATCGATAGATAGTAATATTATTCCAGGTTATAAAATAAAACGTGGAGATGTGTTTGGAAGATCTGGTAACACGGGGACACGACCTAGCACACTTGGTACTAGAGATGAATCNCATTTACATTGGGAGCTTATTTTGCAAGACAATAAAGGCGAATATTATTTTGGACAAAACATTGACTATGATGCNTTACAATTCGCATTAAATCAAATTTTTAGTGAAAATTAATTATTAAATTAAAATTTTATAAGCATCCATATTGTCATAAATAGCATAATACTATTTTCAATTATAGTTGCAGTAGTCATAGGCAGTTTCAATGCNGTCCCAAGACAAGCACATTGTATAGATTCTTTACGGATTAAAGTCCTTACTACTCCTGCAGTAGTAGTAACCAAAATAATTAACGAAATTATCAAAGCTATATATAATTGCTCTCTCATAAGGAAAGCAAGTCCAAGCATACTCTCGATAAATGGATAGATCCAACCATATAAAGGAATGACTTTTGCTATAGGATCATACATTTTAAATGTGCTAGGAAAATTTTTATAATCAAGAAATTTAAAAAAGCTGAAGACTATAAAAAAAAGTCCCATGAAATCATACATAAAATTTTCTAAAATTAATTCAGATCTATTAATGATTAATGAACCAGCTATGATATATAGAAATGAAAGATATAATGGGATTAGTTTTTTAGCAGTCGATTCTTTTATTGCAGAATTATCATTTAATGTAGCGGTATAGCCTAAATCAAAAATAACACTAATAACTTCATCTAGTTTAGAGTCCCCCTGAATAATTGCCGTTTCATCATTTAGATTAACTGTGGCCTTTTCTATCCCTTTTATGCTATGAAGTGCTTTTTCAATTTTTGAGACACATGCTTCACAGTGCATCCCTTGAATTTGTAATTCAATCAAAACTTAATATAGTTATTTAATCAATT
This sequence comes from Fidelibacterota bacterium, assembly GCA_002713455.1. Lineage (GTDB taxonomy): Bacteria > Fidelibacterota > Marinisomatia > Marinisomatales > TCS55. The sequence goes on along the minus strand of PASX01000015.1, from coordinate 6,644 downwards.
TGACACTATCTCCTGATGAAACTTGTCCTTCTTTAATTACACGCGCATACCACCCACGTCTATTCATTAATGTTTTAATAAATTCGGATATTTTTTCCTTTTTTACATAAGTTAAAGCTGACAAATTCGTACAGGGATCACAAATAATTGAAATTTCTATTTCAGCTTTTCCTACCTCATATCGTTGACCAGGCTGAATAGATCTATAATTAATATTTTCTAATGTCAAATTTTCTCCTAAATCACCTGGCATGACTGGCCATCCTTCATTATTAAGATCATTCAACATATCCATTGAAATAATCATTACAGCCATATCAGGATCATTTTGCTTTTTATTTACTCTAAATCGGTTAAAATCTCCATCCAGGCCTTTAGCGGTGACTTGTGTTGTTGGTACAGAAACTTTTGGAAGCCCAGCTTCTCCTGGAGTATCTGGCTTTACATTAATTTGATAAACAGTTGACATGATATTTAATAACTTCTAATCCTATTTTCAAAATCTGTCTTCAACTCATTCGAGAAAGCTTTAATGCGTTTTTTTGTTTCTTCATTTGTTTGTATTTCAATCCATTCGTTAGAACCGGCATAACGACCGTATGAACTAACAATTGATCTAATATTATACATTTCTCCACCACTGCCCTTCATACGTGCTTCTAGGGTTAATTTATATCGCACTTCTTCAATGCCAGCTAGTACTTCTTCATTAGAAAGCGCAGGATATTCAAATTTAGTATCAATAATTGCTCCACTACCTCTATTCTCTGTACGATCTACCACAAATCTATTGCGATTTAGTATTCTTACAGATAATGTANTAAAATCATCCATTGTAGCAGTGCCAACTGTNAATCTATAATCTCGTACAGCATTTGATGTCGCNCCNGCTCCACAACCGACTAAAAACAAACAAATAAAACTGATTATTACTATTATTCTATTATTCATATGGTTATCCTAATTCTATAATTAAAGAAGGCCCTGCAAAACAGAGCCTTCTTTTTTCATCATAAATATCTGTGTAAGAATTTTATTTAATTCACACACATTTTACACAATTAATGCAAATCTGCATCAATAAGCGGTGTAACCTTTTCGAATTCGATATCGAATCCTCTTACCCGGAATCCATTATTACGAATTCTAGGTGCAGTTCCTGGCTTACCAGCATCAGCTTGACCACCAAAGGTGTAGTTTTCCATCAATAGAATTTCAAGCTCTTTACCTGGAATTGCTAAATGCTGAGGTGTACCTTTTACCAAGTCACCCCATCCACGTCTATTCATATATCCTGTAAAAGGATGAATTAATGTATTTTCTAACATTGCTTCATATTTTAACATAGACCATAATGAAGAACCGTCAAGAGCGTTGGCTGCATCTGTAGACGCACCAACTTTTGCTGAGGTTGCTGCTGATAGACCACCAGTTGTTACTCTAGATTTATTAATTAGAGTAACTGCTGTTGCTGCATCACTACCACGAAGAGCTGCTTCNGCTTGAAGTAAATCAAGCTCTGCTTGTGTAACATCGTGCATTGGACCTTGAAGCCCTTGATCTACCGCATAATCTCTATTTCTATTAAACAGGTAGAATGTTTGATGATAGGTACCACGAGAAGCAATCAAGCGAGTACGATACTCGTTCTTTGCATAAAGACCTTGAGTTTGTTTACCATCAGCATCTAATGCGCCAGTAAGTCGCTTATCATCTGTTACCATAGAGAATGCTNTACGANCAGCTACAGCTGTTCCAAGCCAANTTGAATATCCAGTAGATTTATCTGCAGGACCAATNAACTTGTAATCAGAACGGCCCCAACTAGCAGAAACACCACAGTAGTACTGTGTACGAGACCACCAGTAGACACCATCACCTACAGGAGCAAATGGGACACCTTGAGAGGCATGNGATTTGACNTCANTCCAGTTAACAGCTNCACGNTCNNNTGGNGTNCGAGCNACACCCGCTGTCCAACGCGCAACAAGACCATGAGTGATCTTAGCTAGATCAGCCATTGTAAGACCTGATATTTGTAGCCAGTCCTCTGGAATTGCTACACTAGCGTTAGCATTAGCGTCTGTGATAACTCCCTTAAGTGCAGTAATTGCACTTGCCATCTGCACATCGTAAGCTACTAGTTCAGGGGTTGAACTAAAGTCTGTTGACTCATCAACATAAAACCCTTTATCATAATAGATAGCAACCATTGCATTAGAAGCACCCATGATAAACTTAGCAAATATTTCTGCTCGTTTATCAGCAGCGGCATCAGCAAGAAAGGTTTTTCCACCTTCTTGACCTGCCTTCAGTGAAGCCAAGCCATCTTTTGCTGCTGAGATTGCTCCGTACCAATAGTACCAGGGCTGCTCTAAAGCATATGCATAATTCCATGCAGGATTGTTATTCGCAGCTGCACGGGGTTCAGAAGATAGTTCTCTCATTCCATAGTTACCCCATGATGAGGTATTGGCATCAGCCATTACACCAGGATTAAAAGAACCACCAGTTACATGAATACCTTGCCAAAAAGACAAGAATGTACTCTTGATCAAAGATTCTACATCTGCAGGCTTTGCAAGAGCACGACTTTGGTCTGGTGCATTGGTATTTGATACATCAAGATCGGCACAACCGTTCAAAACAAGAACGGAAACCATTGCAAGACCCATTATTTTTTTTGTAATAGTCATATTTATACTCTCCTTACCTTAAAAGTCCACATCGACTGTGAATGAAAAGGTGCGATAATTAGGATATGTATAAGAATCAACCCTAGCATTAACTGCTGAACCTAATTGACCTCCGCCACGACCAACTTCTGGGTCATAGCCTCTGTAATTAGTCCAGGTCATAAGGTTTCTTCCTACAATACCAACATTTAATCCACTCACACCAAATCCACGCATATCAACAAGACTAGCTAAATTGAACTTAACAGCGAGTTCTCTCAATTTGAGATAACTACCATCTTCAACATAGAAGTCATTTGGAGCATTTACGTGATATACATCGCGATAGTAAATCGTTGGCTTCTTATCAGCGTCAGATTTTCCATATTGATCTGCATCACCAGTCGCGCCTTCGCGAGCACCCCATTGTCGAGTGTGATTATAGATATTTCCACCACTTTGGCCATCGAACAGCGCAAATACTGTAAGACCTTGGAAACGGAAATTAGTATTAAAAGCATACCCAAAATCAGCAACTGAAGTTCCAATTTGATGTATTTTATTACCAGTTTCATCTACATATTGAATTGGACGACCCCAGTTATACGTTTGAGTCATACCAGTACTGGTCGTACCCCAAAGTGACTTTGAGATACCATCGCNANNANNATTACCAGAACCAACCCAAACTAAATANCCATCACTATTAACAGCAAATTCAGCTGNNTTTGCTTGATCATCTTTTGGGAGTTCAGCTGATNNTGTAGCCCATTTTGTTCCCCAGAAGGATGCGTACTGTGTACCTTCCTTCATGTAGAATATCTTTGGACCACCAGCGCTATATAGGTATGAAGGCATAGAGAATTTGGTAATATTGTGATCATATTTATCCCAGTTAAAACCTATAGAAAGTGACATGTCACGAGTATTAAGGACTGATGCATTTATAGATAATTCAAGNGCATCAGCTTCCAATGTNCCAGCATTNCTCCACTGAGNACTATAGCCATAAAATCCAGCCAATGGTACAGGAAGGAGTTGGTCTTCATTTATTGTTGTGGATTGAGTAAGCTCAACAGANACAAGATCCATTATAGTAAAATCCAATCCNANTTCTGTTTCCGTTGTGGTTTGAGGCTTTAGATCTTTATTACCAAGCGCCCCTTTAGATATATTACCACCTGCTACAGACCATGTTTCATATTGATATCCAAATGCTGGACGAACACCAGCTGTTCCATTACTGAAACGTAATTTGAATTCAGGGAAAATAGCTGCTAAAGGAGCCCAAAAGGCTTCTTCACTAAGGCGGTAAGCACCACTAAATTTATAATAACTGTTTTCTCTGTTGCCGGGACCAAACAATGAACTACGGTCCTGACGTAGAGTAACATCAACGATATAACGATCAAGAATATCTAACTGTGCACCACCAGAGAAACCGTCTGAATTAACAGCTTGATTAGAAGAACCAACTGTTTTGTCAGCACCAGTTTCTAACTGAGGAACGTCACCTACAGCTAAATTAAAAGCATTTCCTGTAGTATAGTTATAATCATAAGCTTCATAATTATATCGAGCTTTAGCAATTAATGACATACCAGTTAATTGAGTAGCATAGGTTATACCTATATCACCATTGATAGACTGCTCATCATTATTCGACTTAGTCAAATTACCATCATTGTAATTTGGACTTGGAGTAACTGTTTTCCAACCTTTTGGATAATAGTTTTTCCATAATCGTGATGAACGATCAACACTCAAAGAACCAACAGCCCTTAATTGTGGCATAATTGCCCAACTAAAGTTTGAACCTAATAATGAGCGCTGTCTAGTNCTNAGNCTTTCATTATTGGCAATCTGATATACTGGGTTTGCTTCTTCTGCATTTCGAGGATCAGGCTGAATAAAATATTCACCTTCTGAATCCTTAGCTGTGATATCTACATCCCATGGGAAAAANGTCACATCAAAAAATGAACCAGAGTTGGTTTCTTCTTTGAATGACTTAGAAAGTAATGAGCTAAAGCCCACTTTCAAACCATAAGGTAGATTCACATCAGTATTCAAACGAAAAGTGTTTCGGTTGAATCCATCAATAAATTTTCCAAAAACACCATCTTCTGAATGATTTCCTAAGCTAACGAAAACATTAAAGTTTTCAGCATTACGACTCATTGAGAAGTTATGTTTTGTATAGTTTCCATCTGAAAACATTGCATCCATATGATTAAAGCCTGGACGACCACCAGATCCATTATTTGGTAGAAGTTTTGGGGTACCATCGCCAGCTACGCCAGTAGCTGAATATTTATATGCTTGATCAGCAAAATAAATACCGGCAGCTTTAAATGCATCATTTAGTGCATTTACATCAGGGCTTTTAGTAGCATCACGTGGGTCATAAGCTTTTCCATCAGTTGCATCTANAAAATAACCTGTGGCAGCATCAACCTTGTACCAATGCGAACCATTCGTTTCAATAGATCCAACAAGCTCATTGTATCCCTGTTCCATTTTATAATTAAAACGGGTTTGGCCTAAACCAACTTCGGAACCACGCTTGGTTGTAATGGCAATAACACCATTTGCAGCACGTGCACCATATTCAGTTGCTCCTGCTGCACCTTTGATAATTTCAATATTTTGAACATCATCAGGACTAATATCACCCATGGGGCTACCTGAAACAGATGGGTCAATAATGATACCATCAACAATGTAAAGTGGTGCCTGAGAACGACCGCTAGAATTAATACTAGTTGCTCCCCTTAGTTGTACAGAAGCAGCATAGCCAGGTTCACCTGTAGACTTTACTACTTTAACACCAGCAGATTTACCGCGAATCATTGATTCAACAGTTGTTGCTGGAGCCATTTCTAATACATCGGCATCAATTTTATCAATAGCAAACGGTGTCTTGGTTTTNGTTAGCTCTCCGGCAACTCCTGTTACCATCACAGCATCCATTTTCAAGACGTCTTCTCTCAAAGCAAAGTCTTGAGTCCCTGCTTCAGTTACTGTTACAGAGGCTTGTTTATAGCCAATATAACGAGCAGTAACTTTCGCAGAGCTTAAACCAGCGGGAACAGTTAGGCTATAATTTCCATCCACATCAGTGGAAGAACCTACATCTGTTCCTTCGACAAGAACGTTTGCACCAACTAGTTTTTCACCAGTCTCAGCATCGGTTACACTACCTGATATCTGTGTCTGTGCAAATAGCAAGCCAGATAAAAGAAGTGAAGCGACACTTAATGCAAAACATTTACGCATGTTTTTCTCCTTAGTATAATTTTTTGTGTAATACGCAAAGGTGCCTCTAATAAGGCACTCCTTAATAAACATTAACCGGCTATATTAACATAATTTGCTATGTAAAACAAAAATTATTTTTTAACATAGTTTTCAATACATTATTTTGTAAGAAATTCACTTTAGGTTTTAATTGATAATAATATGAAAACAGCTTTTGTAACTGGNGGGTCGGGNCATCTTGGCGCNAATCTTGTAAGAAATNTNATCAANTCNGGTTGGANTGTTANATGTCTANTACATAAAGATGAANANCCTTTTGTAGGNTTNNATATAGAAAAAGTCTATGGTGATCTTTCTAGCGTTTCAATCCTANNAGAACAAATGNAGGGNTGCGAANTTGTTTTCCATTTAGCNGCTTATGTNGGTATTGAAAATGTAAATATACCTCTAATGAAAAAAATAAATATTTTNGGAACACAAAATATGTGTGAAGCTGCATTGAAATGTAATGTTAAGCGTTTTATCTATTTTTCATCAATCCACGCATTTGACCAGAAACCTATTCATGAAACTTTGACGGAAGATCGACCCTTGGTAACTGATTCAAATTCACCATTATATGATCAAACAAAGGCAATTGCCCAAACAATAGTTTATGATGCATGCAAAAAAGGATTAAATGCTAGTATTTTACATCCTACCGGAGTC
>PASX01000001.1 GCA_002713455.1 Fidelibacterota bacterium | reverse complement strand
ATACAATTGTTTCAATCTCTTGATTAAATCTTTTATTATATTCACATTAATGAGAAAAGATCAACATACGATTTTTGGTATAAATGGATGCACTGCTGTGCTTGAATCAAAAAAATATAAAATTATTGATATAATTATACAGACTAAAAGCCCTGCTGAAAGAGATCCTAAAATCACTCACTTATTAGGATACTATGGAGGTCATATTAAAATCCTTAACTCAACTCAGTTTAAATCTGATTTTCATAAATGGCGAACCCAAGGTATTGTTATACGTTTTTCAGGCCAAATTGATAGCGTAATGCCATCTTTTCTAGAAATGAAAGGAAATATAGGCCTATTGGCATTAGATGGCATAGAAGATCCTCAAAATTTGGGACAAATCATTCGAACTTCTGAGTGTGCAGGTATTGATGGTATTATTATTCCGAAAAATGGAAGTTGCGGTATTACAGATACAGTTCTTCAAGTAAGTCAGGGGTCATTTACACAAATTCCAATTTATGTAGTTAGCAATCTAAACCAAACTATCTCAAACCTAAAAAAAGATGAATTTTGGGTGGTTGCTGTAGAAAATGGGATCGAATCAAAAAATTGGCATGAGATTGACTATAAAGAAAAGACATTAGTTGTAATTGGCAGTGAAGGTCGAGGGATAAAAAAAATAAATTTGGATAATTGTGATTTTCAAACAACAATTCCCATGCAAGGTAAAACTAATTCGCTTAATGTATCAGCAGCTGTTAGCGCAATTGCTTTCGAGCGATTGAGACAAATAACTAGTAATTAAATTCTTTATAGCTAGAAGGTAATTGAGATTCCAACTCTTAGAGTTGTATCATTTTTCTTATAATTTGTGATATAATAATCTCCAAATCCATCTTTCTTTGATTGCTCTGGAGTACGATCAATAACAGGGCGATTCGCAGATAAAACTTTACTTCCTGGATTTTCAAAGGAAGCTGTCCTATCAAAAACTTCCTTGCCGTTCACTTCATAGTATTTCATAAAAATTTTAGGAGCTGGTTCAGAATCGTTTTTATAATTATATCTAATTTCAATATTCAGCCATTCTGCAGCAGTTTTAATTACAAACTTGTTTCTCCAATCGGTTAATACGTCTGTTCCAGCAGGTTTATAATAATATTCAGATTCAAAATAAAAGTTTTCACCCATTGGAAGCTTAAGCTTTGGTCGAATAGAAATTCTTTGATACTTATCTGGATTTAAATTTGGATGATTAGAATATTTATAAATACCAAGAGAGTCACCGTAATCAACATACTCATAAACACGGTTTTTACCCATATTCTGTTCACTTTCTAAAAGAAAAGCAGCACTTACTGAAAAGAAATCACCAAAAACTCTCCATTTAGCACCTAATCCATAATTTGATCTGTCGTTAATACCTCTGTAATAATCATATGTCTTTTCAGCAATAAGAAAAGGAGAAAATGTACCATTAGCCCACAAATCAAATTTTAATAATATGCTTTGATCATCTTCATAATCATTGCCTTTAAATGTAGAGGTATTCTTTTCTAATGAAAGTAAAAACTCAGAGTCCTTTATTACAGTTCCACCAAGAGAAATATCACCGTAAGAAGTCATAGAAAAGCCGAGGTTATAATATTTATAGTCTGTATTACCTTCACGATCATAATAAGCACCAGTCGCTTCATACTTAAATTGACCAAAAAGAGCACATGAAAAAAACATTGAAACAGCTAAAAGCCTTGATATCATAGTATCATATCCCTTAATTATAATTTGGATTTTACTAATAAATTTGAGCAAAAAAAATAGGGCGAATAAAATCGCCCTATTTTTTTATTAAATTATCTTTAGATAATCTTAATCAGGCTTTTTGGCAGGCTTCCCGGCTTTTTTACCGAAAATACGCTCCCATAAAGTTAGCTTAGCGCCCGGCTTTTCAGCTTCACCGCTAGCTTCTAAACGAATGTCATCACCAGTTGGAGGTCCACCAGGACCTGTCAAGGTGGGCTTACCTTTAGAAGTCTTGTCCTCAGCAGTTTTAGTAGTAGGTACTTTACCATCTGGTTTTTTATCAGGGGTAAGCATCATTCCTTTGCCATCATCTGATTTATCAAACTCTTCTTGTGCATATACAAATGATACTGTAGATACTAACAAGAAAAGAGCTAAAGTTTTAAAGATACGATTCATAAGGATCTCCTTTAATGTTCAGTTAGACTTATAAGTCAATTTTAAGTTAGTTATACCGAGAAGATAGTTCAAGTATATTATTCTATCATGTGATGTATGTCACATGACAAAAAATCGTTACTTTTCCTTATCTTGTTCATCTTCATTTTTTTGTTTATTTGGACCTAAAATAGATTCAAAATTTTTTGCAATATCATCGAAAAAATTGTTCATCCCTTTACGAGAGCGGAATGAGAAATCATCAAATAATTCTGAAAACTTCTCAGCAGTATTTTTATTTTTTTTTCTTGGCATAGATTATCTGACCTTTAGTTGATTTATTTAATTGCTAATTTTTAAGACCAAGCTCTTGTGCCATAAATACAAATTCCATCGTCCTGTCCTTTAATCCTCGTGTAAAGCTCAACCCTCTTCCTGCAGCATGACCTGCTTTTTGGTGATATCTTAAAATTATTGGCTTATCTGATATTGTACTTGATTGAAACTTAGCAGCGCTTTTTCTAGCAGCTAAAGGAGGCACTCGCGTGTCTAGTGCACCAGTAAATAACATAATGGCAGGATACGACACTCCTTTTTTAATATTTTGGTACGGAGAATATTCTTTGATGGCTAAAAATTCATCATAATTTTTTGAATTTCCATACTCAAGTAATGCTGGGGCGTTATTATTCCTTACATACCATGGGAAACGCAATATATCTAGGTCAGGGAATCCACATAATACTGCGCCAAACAGCTCTGGTTTCTGAGTGGTTACTGCAGCAACTAATAATCCACCATTGCTTCCACCCTGTATACCAAGTAGATCAGGACTAGTATAGTTATTATCAATTAACCATTCTCCTGCTGAAATAAAATCATCAAAGACATTTTGTTTATTTAGAAGCATTCCACTCTTATGCCATCTTTCGCCATACTCACTGCCTCCTCTTAAAGTTGCAACAGCAAATACGCCTCCACGCTCAATCCACATAATAGCGTTACGATTAAAACTTGGCTTAATTGAGACATAAAACCCACCATAACCAGTTAACCACGTTGGGTTTCGACCGTCAAGGTTGGTGTTCTTATGGTGAATCACCCACATTGGCAGATCGGCTCCTCCATCCTTCGATTTACGCCAAACCTGTCTTACTATATATTCATTAGGATCCCAATTGACATTTTGCTTATAGATCATTTTCCCTTGATTTAGATCTTCATCTAAATTGTAAATCACTTGAGGATTTAAGAACGATGATACCTTCATAGAAATTGAGTTATTGATTTTTGAAATAGAAGCATTACTAAATCTAGGAGTGTCAATATTTTTTATATATTTACCAGTTTTTGAAAAAACTTTGATTTTATTGCTGCCGTCTACTAGATATGTAACGAAAAACATATCGTCAATAAGTGAAAAGTTTTCCATCACATTTTCTGATTCTGGGATTACTTCTTCCCAATTAGAAGGTGAAAAATTATTTAAATCAATGGAAATTAAGCGATTTTTATCAGCACCGTAATTGGTCCTAGCATAAAGTCGACCATCTAGATATTTAGTATAGAATCTAGCATCCACATCTTCAATAATTGATATTGGGCTCGTATTATTATTTAAATCTTTAAAATGAATTTCTGATTTGGACCATCCATGCTGAACAGTGAAAATCAGATATTTGCCATCTTCTACATAATTCGCACTAATAAATGATTCAGGTCCATAATCACTTCCAAATATTTCAACATCCTGTTCAAGGTCCGCCCCAAGCTTGTGGTACATAACACGAGGACCATCAATACGTGATCGTTTTACATAATAAAATCCTAAGTCACTTTTATCAAAAGTAAAGCCTCCAGAATGATTATAAAGGGACCATGGCAAACTATCAGGAAGTTCTACCTGGTTAATCACATCGTAAATTCTTATTTTGATTTCATCCTCCCCACCATCTCTAACGCTATATGCCATTAAATTACCACTATTCGAGAATCCTGCTATTGAATATCGTAAAGTATTTTCAGGGGTTTTACCATTTGGATCTAAAACTGTTTCATAACTTAACGAAAGATCAATAGGTGAATTCTTATCATTTTTATCAGATGGAGTTTTCCGTCTAAAAATAATTGGAAGTTCAGAGTTTTTTGGGCGATAAGTAAAATACTGATAGTCGCCAGCTTCAGTTGGTGTTAAAAAAGGATCATAAGTACTTAATTCATAAAGTCTTTTATTAATATTCTTACGGAAAGTTGAATTACCAATTACTTTCTCAGCATATACATTTTGTTTTTCTATCCAATCAAGCGTTTCTTTAGAGTATCTATCCTCTAACCATCTGTAATTATCTTCAAATACTACTCCATGTATTGTGTCNANGACCGTTTCAATCCTTGTTTGTGGTTGAGAAATTGAATTATCACAGGATAGTANAGAAATATANATAACAGTGATTGTNAAAATGTATTTGAATTTGGNTTTTTTCATTAGGTGTTTAATTTATTAATCATCAATATCTATTTATAGATATTTTTAATTTTATATTCTTTTGGCGGATTGCTACCCATTAGATGCTTCACAAAATAATCCCAAGTACGTCTAGCAATATATTCTTCTCTTGCATATCCATGATTTCTGTTTGGCAAAACTAACATATCAAAATCTTTATTATGCTTGATCAATTCATCTGCAACAAGTAGTGTCAAATTTGGATGTACGTTATCATCGAGTGATCCNTAAGTAAGCAATAACTTTCCTTTTAAATTTGCAGCAATATTTTGATTTGCTTGTGAATCATATGTATCAGTAGAATCATTGATTTCTTCTAATAAGCCTTGATANTTCTCACCCCACTCAAAGTAGTATCCTCTATTATCATGATTTCCAGCTCCAGACACAGCTACTTTAAAGAAGTCAGGATATCGTAAGATAGCATCTGTTGAACTAAAGCCGCCTCCAGAATGACCATATATACCTACTCGATCTAAATCAATTGGATATTTTTTTGCCAACTCTTTTAAAGCTGAAATATGATCTTGGAGTCCATTATCTCCCATATCAGCATAATAGCCATCATGAAATTNTTTGGACCTATAAGGTGTACCTAAAGCATCTATTACAAAAACAATAAAACCCAATTCTGCTAAAGCATGTCCTTGNGATGATGGTGACGAAGTAAAGCCATGAGTCCTTATTGGACCAATCTGTGGACCAGGATATATGTAATCAATTACAGGATACTTCACACCCTTTTTTATTTTTTTTGGTAAAGTTATATATCCATAATAATCATATCCATCTCTTCCTTTTGTTTTAAACCTAACTGGTGGATTCCATCCCTCAGCAAGAAGAGGATCGATATTTGCTTCTTCTACAGTCATTACAACTTTTCCAGATAATTCACGAATAACAGTTTTAGGAGCAGTACCTCTTGTGCTATATGTATCAATAAAATAATTTTTATTTGGAGATGATTTTACTATATGATGTGCATTTTCATTACTTAACAATGTCACATTACCATTTTTTAAAGAAGCTTTATAAAGGTGGATAAGATATGGATCCCTACCTTTTTCTCTTCCAACTCCTGTAAAGAATACTTCATATTTTTCTTCATCTACAAAAAGAACCTCTACAACTAACCATTCTCCCTTTGTTATTTGTTTTTTAAGTTTTCCATTNCCATTATAGANATATAAATGTCCCCATCCATCACTCTCAGAAAACCATAATATTTCTTTACCATTTTTTAAAACACGCCAATTAGGTGGGAATCTCATCTGATTTAACTCAACATATGTTGAGTTTGATTCCGAAATAATTCGTTTTGTTTTTTTTGATTTCACATCAAGTGAATAAAGTTCTCTTTTTTGAAAATTTCGAGTTCTTGTAGTGAAAAATATCTTTTTACTATCGCTGGTCCATTGTACATCTTTCCAGAGTGTATCAGATCGAGCAAATCCACCAGGAATTGGGTCTACTTTTGCCGAAACCTGCTTACCATTTTTGGCATCAAACACATGTAAACCCCAGGTAGGAATATTTTCATCTCCTGGTAGTGGATATTTCCAGCTATGTAATATCGCCCTCCCAGTAGCTGCTTCAAGTAAATGAAAATCNTCTACATTTCGTTCATCATACTTNTGAGTTGCTATTTTTTTCCCATTTGGAGACCATGATAATGTTGAGGGAGGATTATATTCATTCCTTCTATTGGTTATTTCTCTACAGCATCCTTCTGCAACAACAGCATATCCGTGATGTTTTTCTCCATCTTTGCTCAACTGTTTTGTCTTCCCACTATTGATATCCCTTATCCACAAATTTTCATTTTGCGAGTATGCAACTTTTGATCTGTCTGGTGAATAAATCTCATTAGTTACTTTCTTTACACTATCAGGGCCGCTTATTGAATAATCGGTTATATTTACTATCCAACTTTCATTTTTCTTTACATAAAATTTGATCTTATTCTTTCCCACGAATTCAATATCTTGAAAAGGTAATTTTTCAGCGTTATATGTCGTGTCTTTAGCATTTGATAGCGCTGTAGCAAGCTTCTTATGATCAAATGCTGGCTTTCTAGATCTTTTATCAATATCAATTAAAATAAATTCATGACCACCAAATACTTGATTCTTATACCAAAACTCATTTCCACTAATCCAATTTGGATTCACTGAAGTCCCAGAAGTAAAAGATTCGGCATTTCTATTAAAAAATTGAGATGCACGATCATATTCATTGGAACTTAATGATTTAGGTGAATACCCATTCATCTGCTGAGATAATAAATCACCTGATAGATTTATTAATATTAATAAACTTGTAAGCTTAACTAACGATTTAATCCTCATTATTTTACCTCTCTTATGTTAAAATTTATTCATCTGATACAACTGATAATAGACCACCTGAATTAAACTGGACTATTTTTTCGTCAACAATAAAAGTATCAGAATAAGGTACTTGGCCTTTTAACCCTAAATGATCTATAAAACCAGGAGACCTGGCTCGAAACTTTAATTTTGCAATAATTTTAAAATCACTATCAGAGCTATCTGGGGTATTTATTCTATAATTCTTCCTAAATGATTCAAAAGTTGGAATAGTATAGTCTGATTTCTTCGTCATTCTTTGTGCAGACGTTTTATATATACCAGAGTCCCCCTTTTCATCATAAAATACAGTTCTAAAGATTACAAGATCTGGATCTATCTCATTATTTGGATCAATACTGAAATCATACAATTGATTATTCTCATTAACGAAGCCAGTCTGATAAATAGTATCATTTGCAGAGATAACTTTTATATCTAACCATAGTTCTCTAGCAAATGTTGCCCCCGAAGGAATATTATGCCCTGCTCGATTAAATACTTCTACTTCAAAATTAATTGTATTTTGTTCAGCAATTATTGATAAATCATTAATGTTTATGTTGGCAGTCTGTTGCAATAATCTTTTTATTTCGTCTCGCTGCAGATCCTTATGTGGGAAAGCTGTTCTTGCTTCATCTATACCAGCAAAGAAATGCCGGTGTAGGTTATATCTCTTTTTGGCTTTAGGAAAAAGCTTAGGATCTACTGCGAAGCCCTCATAGGTTTCCATATGACATTCTTGACAAGGGAAATTACTGGTCTTATACTTTGAGCTTTCCCACTCTGAAAAAGTTATCTCAGCATTTTTACCATCAACGAATAGATTATGACAAGGCAGACATGACTCTGATGTTGAAAAGTTTTTATTATATTTTGAAGCATGAAAACTATTTGGTAATGGATCTTTGATACTACCATACATAGTATTACCAGGATCTAAATGATATTTTACTACATTGAACATTGATTTTTTTGTCAAAACATTAGGTGTCTCTGAGTTATGTATTGTTACATGACAAAATGAACAGCTCACACCATCTTTTACTTGTGTTGGCAGTTTTTTTGAATTTGCAAATGTTAGCTCATCTGGCTGAGGAATAAAATTGGTAACGTAAGCTATTGGACTATGACATGCTATGCAAAATTGACCTAGATCCTCACCCTTATTTTTATGATAATCTTGTTCTTTTGAATTCATTGCAAAAAATAAAGGATCTTTAAATGCATATGCATGCATTGAACTTGACCATTCTAAGTAATGTTGGGGATGACATGTGCTACAATCCTCAGCTGTTTGGAAATTATTGATGAGAAATGGTTCTTTCGAATACGGACTTTGCGTGTATTGTTGTTGGTAAAAATTAGTAGATAGATAAACCAAAATCACAATAGTAAAAGCAATGATACCAAATATGGTTTTTTTATTATTCATTGAGTTTAAATCTAATAAAGNAAAAGGCTCTTTCTTTATATTGAAAGAGCCTTTTTTATCAATACTTACCTTGCTAATAAACTCAGGAAACTATTTCTCTAGTTNTGGAGAACACCTGCGTAAAAGTGATAAGCTAGGAGGCTTAATAAATAATAACCTATTCATATTATCACGGCAAGAATTAAATCCAATTTATTAAGAACCACTCATCGGTAGACATCTCGATGAAAGAGAGTTGTCTATTTGAGTATTATAAGTTGCCTCTGAATATGACATTGGGAACTTACTTGGCCNTGGGAGCGGACGTAAGTTGTTAGCATCATTGATTGGTTTAAAAATCTCTGCTGTTTTTCCCCAACGATGTAAGTAAGACATACGTCTTCCTTCAACCCATAATTCTGCAAATGTCTCATGCAAAAGATACTCCATAACCTTTGCTTTATCTGTTGTTGTTGGTAGCGGATCTAAATCCACTGCAGCTCTTAAAGCATTTAATACCGTTTGCGCACCTGCATAATCACCTTTTTGATAATACACTTCAGCTTCAATCAATTTCATCTCATCTGAATGAGTCATTGGTACATCTGCTTCACCATCTTTATACTTCCACTGACTGTAATAATCTGTCTTACCATCAACACCAATTGTTCCTGGATCGTGCCAGATCTCTACTCTTTTATCTAACTGCTTTGTGTATGGGTCAATCAACATCTCTTTATCGGTATCCACATGTGGCCACCATTTCTCTCTCACACCACCTGCATTATTGTATCCAATTGTTGCTACAAAAACGATCCAATTTTGCTGACGAGAGCTATTTCCAGAATACTGAGCATAATGAACAAAACCGTCAGGTACTGCTTTTGCATCGGCCAAAGCCGCATCCCAATTACCAAGCCATAGATTTGCACGTGCCCTACCTGCAAGAGCCCAATTATAGTATGCAGTTGCACCAGCTGCTTGAGCTGTAGCCATTGCAGTTGTTAATTCTGCAAGTGCTGCTGTGGTCATTTGCACATCAGTGACTACGGGGCCATTTTCTTCAATAACACCTTCNCAGAAACCTTCACCCATCATTAATAGTGCCCATGCCTTAGTTGTTTGAATTTGCGCCATCATTTTATCTGNAGCAGCTGCTGAACCTAGAACTTTTTCTAATCTTTCAGCTGTACTNTTTGCAAACCATCTAGTTCGTAAATATCCATTCATTATTCCATCTGCTGGTGATGTCGCGAATCTAAAGCGACCATGGTCCACATCATCCCAACCAGCCCATGTACCAGTATGTTGATATTCATCTGATGCTAATGCTGAGTAAGCTACAAAACCATCGTGAGTCGCATATAGATCACCTTCAACACCATTCGCCACAGCATCCAAAGCACCATCTAGGTCAGGAGATGTATATCTTGCTGGATCTTGAACAGTAAGTAAATCATCATCACAAGCAAGAAAAGCTAGTAATGAAGTAAGAATAACAAGTTTATTTCTGATTTTCATTTTTAAGTCCTTTCTCCGTTAAAGTGATGTTTTAATTGTTAATAAAAACGTTCGAGGTGACGGCTGAGCCAGAAATCCCGAAGCATTCGTTCCATAAGTATTACCATTATAATTAGCGCCCTGTGAATACTGCATATCAGGGTCATCACAATGACAATCATCCCACCACCACACATTTTGACCTGAGAATGTTATAGTGGTTGCGCCTAGGCCAATTCTCGATGATAAAGCATTTGGCACTGAATATGTTAAAGAAACCTCTCTTAATCTAAGAGCATCTCTACTATCATATGCGCCCGTCAGACTCCAATAATTCAAAGTTGAATCAGCTGCAGCAGTTCTTGATGGATTACCATTTGCATCTAGATTATCAAAATCAAAATGCTTCAAGAATTCATCAGAACCACCCTGTCTAACTTTATATGGTCTATCGCTATTGCTAAAGACTGCACCTTTTGTTTGCGAAATCAACGCATAAAACCTAAAATCACCAAACGTAATGGTATTGCCTAATGAATAGTTATTTTTTGGTAAAAAAGGACCTCTATACTTAGCATAATCAGAACGCTTATGAGTTTTATTTGCTGCATCCCATTCGGTTATCAATGTTCCCCATAATCCATTAACTGGATAACCTAGTCTGTGACCACCAACAACATAAACTGAATCACCTCCATCTACACCATTGGCATAAATTTTCTGCCAATTGCCCTCGTCTCCTAGTTCAGTAATTTTATTTTCATTTCCATCAATATTAACATTGACATCCCAACGAAGCTTGCTAGTATTAATCAACGCTGTGTTCAGAGAGAGTTCCCAACCTGAATTCTCAATCTCGCCAATATTAGATAACTGCGATGATGCAAATCCAGCACTAGGAGGCAATGTTAAGGGAAGAAGCGCATCACTTGTTATATTCTTATATGAAGTAAAGTTTACGCCCACCTTATTATCTAGCAATCCAAGATCAAAGCCAAACTCTGTTTCAGTAGTAGTCTCAGGCTTTAATTCAGCGTTACCTGGATTATCAGGTGTGACACCAGCTACATTAGCTAGAACAGCAGTTGGTGTAAATGTTAAGAATTGGTCATAAGCTCCTGGAAATTTTCCTGCTTTACCCCATGCCATTCTTAACTTCAATGTACTTATCGCGCTAGGCACGAAAGCTTCTTCTGAAATTAAGTATGCAACATCAAATTTTGGAAATTGCTTGAATCCAAAATTCTCTCCAAATGCACTATTACCATCTATACGAAGACCAAAAGAAGTAAATAGCTTATCTGCTATATCAAATCTATTNTGGAAGAAAACACCAGTATTGATCACCTCATTAGCAAATTCAGCTGAAAATGTTTCAGCACCACCACTTAAGGTAGTTACACCAGGGCCTGCATATGTTCTACCAGTTCCCATTTGCTGTGTTTCAGTTTCCCAAAAGGTTTGAGTACCAAGTGAAAAGTCACCACCAATACCAAAAATGTTATAAGTAAGATTTCCAACATACTCAACATTGAACTTTTGTGACCTACGATACCCAAGAGTCTTTTCGCCTGTTGTACCAACATATACATACTGGTTACCATATGGCATAATTCGCATTTTTTCTTCATCGACTAGATCAAGACCAAATGTAAATTTATTACTTAAATTTTTAGTTGGAGTGTATAGCAAATTAAAAGCACCATTCCAACGATGAGCATCATTTACCGTTGTAACTTGTCTAATAAAACTAACAGTAGTCCAAGGCTCNCCAAAAGGTCTTTCAGCGGTAGCATTAAGAGGATTACCCATAAGCATATTCCCCAATAATGCCATCCAATTATTCCCAGCTTGNATAGGATTTGTTACATTTTTTGAGAAAGATGTATTNACACCTAATTGCCACTTACTGGATGGAATCCAACGTAGGTTCAATCTTAAGTTTGTTCTTTCAGCGCTATTAGGCTTAAGTGATCCTTCTTCTGAGCTAAAACCAGCACCAAAGAAATATGTAACATCTTGTCCACCACCTTGAGCTGTTAGGTCTAAGTTATTTATCTGCCCATTCTCAATAAAATCATTTGCNTCAAGNGCTTGGGTACCATCTGTACCTTTAAATTTTGGTTTTAATGTTGTTGCAAAGTTTTCTCTAAGACGATTATATCCAGTTGAAGTTGTGACGGTGAATGAAGGTTTTGTATTTAATTTTCCACGCTTTGTAAAAATTTGAATAACACCATTTGAAGCCTCAGCACCAAACATTGTTGCTGCAGCTGCACCTTTAAGAACTTCAATTCTTTCAATTTCTTCAGGATTAATATCAGCAAGGCGATCTTCACCACCACCACCACTAAAGTAGCAACAAGCATTCCCAGCCATCCATCCCCATTCATTTTTGTTAGCATCGACACGAACACCATCAATATAAACCACAGGTCTTTGCTCTAGGCTAAAACTATTTGCACCTCTTATTTGTAAAGAACGTGATGCGCCAATTCCACCTGAAGTTGCAACAGATCGNACACCAGGGACTCTCGCTTGCAGTGCTGTACCAAAACTATTAATTGGAACCTTATCTGCTACGGCACCAATATCTACACTTGTCATTGAAGAACCAACCTTCCTCAAGTCAGTTGCTCCAACAGTACCAGTAACAACGACCTGGTCCATTTGAAGCGCATCTTCTTTTAATGCAAAGTTTTGATTAACATCTGCAGATAGATCTATTTCCACAGTCTGGTTACTATAACCAATATAACGAACGGTTAATGAGCCTGCCCCACCTGAAAGTGGTACTTCAAAAAAGTATGTACCATCAGCAGNNGAAGCTGTNCCATANTCTGTTCCATCTAAACTTATACTTGCACCAGCNAAAGGNTTATTNNTNGTNGCATCTACAACTGTNCCACTAATATCAGTTGTTTGTGCTANNGCAAGAGANAAGGTTAATGCAACAAGGGTNGGTAATTTTACCATTGTTGATTTCATTTTAGTTTCTCCTTCTTAGTATCAGAAAATTCATAGTAAAAATTTATAAAAATGTTTAATTTTACTAAACATTATTAAACAAAAATACATCGTTAATTAACTAAATACAAATATTTTTAACAAGGAATTGAAAAAAAAATGAGCATAAATGCAGANAATTTTATTGAAGGNGTAAAAAACAAATATAATTTTATTACAAATAAACAAGTTGCGGAGCATTTTGGTGTAACTCGAGCAAGAATAAGTCAGTGGTTAAAAACAAATAAAATCCCGTTAAAATATCTTAATTCCGAAGGACAAACTATTTCTGATTCTGAAGAAAAAGCTAAATTGTATCAAGCCGTAATTAAAAGACAATTAGACCATATAGCTCTTCTTGAAAAAAAGCTTAAGGAATCCAAGAGTAAACGTAAAATATTTTATAAGGAAGTAGCAGATAACTGGCAATATGATGTTAAACTTGTTACAAAGTTCTCTTCATTAAATGAATCGGAGCCAAGTGAAATAAAAACGGTCAAAACTACCATTGAAGATCGAAATGATTATCTTGGCTATACAAAAGAAGAATTTGAAGATCATTTTAATAATTGGGCTACCAGTTCTCTTTTTATAAAGGAGGAAGTAT
>PASX01000014.1 GCA_002713455.1 Fidelibacterota bacterium | reverse complement strand
GCAAAAAGGATAAAAAAGAAAAAAGTAAGAATCAAAGGAGTCCAAGTATTAACCCACTTTGGTCCCACGTTTGGAGAGACAATTGAATCTCTAATAAACTGCACGATTGCTTCGATCGCACTTGCTCCTTTAGAAGGATTATAGATTGCTTGTCGTAAAAATTTTCGGGTAGGTATAATTACAAATAAAGAAACTACAACAGCTACAATCCATAACATTAAAACATGTTTTGTTACAGACATATCTATACCAAAAATAGTAGGTAAGTGAAAAATAGGATGAGACTGATCAGAATTGGAAACGTGTCCAATAATATATGGGCCAACTTGCTCCATAACTGTTGTACCCTGATCTTTTTCAACGCCAATTAACATTTATAACAATTATATTTTCTTACCATCAAAAAGTAATTTCAAATAAATCGCTTCTAGCGTATGAAACGTTAAAAACGATGCTAAAAAACTAAATACAAAGGCTACTGTATTAAAAGAATAAAAGTTAATAATAATTAATAAAAATCCTCCAAAAAGAATCATTTTTATGATAAAACCGTATATTAAAACTTTTGTTGTTTGTAAAACTTCTTTATTAAAAACCTGATGCAAAATNAAAACTTCAAGCGANGATNTNATCCAAGGCATAAAAATACCCCANATGATNTCATTTGNNAANTGAGGTTTAATTAAAAGTCCAAAGCCATTCATTNNAAGCCCAATCAATAAAAAATATGTTAATATTNTCACGATTTAAAAATGGACTTATATANNTCATAAAATCCAATTANAATACCTAGGCATAGGCCTATAATTAAATAAACNGGTGANGCTTTAAAATACTTATCAAGATTATACCCNATTAGTGATAATAATAATACAGAACCTAATAAAGTATATGCAGCTGAAGCTGCAGGACCAGACTGGCGGACATAGCGTTGAAATTGTTGAATTGATTTAGATAAAAAATTTTTTTGATCATTATTCATAATGATCAATTATTAATCNGAAGTTTTAGAGTCCGCTTCAGATGNTGGCTCGTTCTCAATTAAAACACAACTACCTTGAAATTGAGCTCCCTCTTCAATAACCAGAGAGCGATATATCAAGTCTCCTTTTAAATTACATTCAGAGCCAAGAACAGCTCGATTTTCTACTCGAACATTTCCATCTACNGTTCCACCAATCTGTGAATCATTAGCTTGAACATTTCCATGTACTTCACCACCTCTAGCGACTCTTACTGGTCCCTCGGAGGTGACATCACCAAAAACTTTGCCATATACCGCAATCCCTCCCTGGCAATTAACATTACCTTGAATCACAGCATCAGCACCAATCATTGTATGTACATCTTTATATTCGTTCCTAGCCATACTATTCNACACTTATATTTANTTTATTTAGCTCGGGAAAATACGACAAAGGATCAACAGCTACCCCATCTTTCCATATNTCAAAATGAAGATGNGGCCCAGAGCTAATTCCAGAATTTCCAGAGGTAGCAATTACATCTCCGCGATCCACTTTTTCATATGTATTAACTAAAATTAACTCATTATGTCCATAGTAAGTGAAATATTCATTATTATGATATATAACAACCAAATTCCCAAATTCAGTTGTCCATCCAGAAAAAACAATTTGCCCCGAAGCACTTGCTAGAATTGGCTCACCAANAGGAACAGCAATATCTATTCCATAATGCTTACGAATATCTCCTGAATTATCATTAATCATAGTTTGAGTTATTACACCAGAGACTGGTATCAAAGAAGGAATGTTTTTTAAGTAACTTGATCTAAGAACCTGNTCATCCATNATCTCTACTAACTTGTCATCTACAGAATCACTTTCAGCCAAATATGATCCTAGAGATTTTTGGACAACTANCTCCATCTGTTTCATTCTTTCTAAATCTCTGTATAATTCTAATACTTCTATTCTTTCTTCAATAACATCATCATAACGATTTTCCATCCTTTCATAATCAAGTGCTTTTGGAATAAGAANAAATAGTGCAATTACCATACTACTAAGTATACCAATAATTGAAAATATTAGAATGAGTGTACCTTTTCTAGAAATAGAAAATTGTCTATTTTTTCCATCATGATCGGGGACAACTATGAAAGTATACTGACTAGGCTTCATAAATTTATTCGATTGAGCGAATTAAATCTAAAATTCTATCTAGATCATCATTTGAAAAATAATCTAGTTGGATTGATCCACCTTTTTTACCTTTGTG
The DNA here is from genome assembly GCA_002713455.1 of Fidelibacterota bacterium. Taxonomy (GTDB): domain Bacteria; phylum Fidelibacterota; class Marinisomatia; order Marinisomatales; family TCS55. The sequence goes on along the minus strand of PASX01000014.1, from coordinate 16,789 downwards.
ANGCAAACGAACTTTTGTGCCAAAAATACTGATTAGCTCATCTTCTAATTGACGAATTGATTTATTTTTCTGTTTTTGCTTCGATTTTTTTGTTAGAGATTTAAGTTTTGTTTTTTCCTTAACAAAATTTTCAGCAGCCCGAACTGAAAGCTCATGATCAACTATCATTTTCCAAAGTTTAATCATACTATGTTTAGTCTTCATTGCTAAAATAGCCCTACCATGACCTGGACTTATTTGATTATTTTGAAGACTATTTTTAATCTCACTCGGCAACTGCAATAAACGGAGAGAATTAGTAATGGTAGATCTATTTTTGCCAACTGTTTTTGCAATCTGATTTTGAGATAAATTAAATTCACTTTGAAGCACTGCATATGCTTCAGATTCCTCTATAGGATTTAAATTTTCCCGTTGAATATTTTCTATTAATGCAACTTCCATCATATCTGATTCATTAATTACATCTAAAATATATGCAGGTATACTTTTTTTCTTAGCTAATTTTGACCCACGTAATCTTCTTTCACCAGCTATAAGAATGTAATTATCATTANCCAGNCGTACTGTGATTGGCGTAATTACACCTTTTTCTTTTATTGATTCACTCAATTCACTTAAGGAAGTTGAATCAAAATTTTTACGAGGTTGATGAGGGTTCTTTTTAATCTTTGAGATTGGAATATTAGTAACACCTGCTGAAGGTAAATTCTCCTGATCTTTTGGCCTAATTAATGCATTGAGACCTTTACCTAAACGCTTAGTTGCCATTTTTTAGGATCTCTTCAACTAATGAAATATAATTTTGTGCACCTGTAGAATTAGCATCATATAATAATGCTGGCTTTCCAAAACTGGGTGCCTCACTTAAACGAACATTACGATGAATAATTGTTTCAAAAATCTTATCCTTGAAGAATCCTTTTACCTCATCCGCAACTTGTTTAGATAAATTTAATCTGCTATCATACATTGTTAAAAGCACACCNTCGATTTCTAGATTTCGATTCAAATTTTTTTGAACTAATCGCACCGTATTTAAGAGTTGNCCTAATCCCTCTAATGCATAATATTCACATTGTATTGGAATTATAACTGCATTTGAGCAAGTTAGTGCATTTAATGTTAGAAGACCAAGGGATGGAGGACAGTCAATCAATATATAGTCATATTTTTTTCTGATAGATTTTAAAACTTTTTCTAATTGATGTTCCCTTGCCATAACATTAACTAATTCTACTTCAGCGCCAACAAGGTCATTTGTCGATGTGATCATATCAAGAAATTTTAATTCAGTATTCGTTATAATATCTTTTGCTTCACTTCCACGAATAATTGCATCGTAGATTGTTCCTTTAGGTTCATTNGCTATTTGCTCCAGCCCTGTAGTTGCATTTGATTGAGGATCTAGATCAATTAGAAGTGTTTTGACTTCAGAAACAGCGAAACTAACAGCCAAGTTGACTGAAGTTGTTGTTTTACCAACGCCACCCTTTTGATTAGTTAATGAAACAATTTTACTCATTGAAAGACGTACTAAAAAACGTTATAGAAGGTATCAATTTAATTGAATAAAACTTCTGGAATCAATAAAGGTATAATTTATATTTGAATTAGATAGGTTAATTTGATTACTCTTGTATCTTGGATAAGTTCGTTACTGTAATGAGGTTCCCCTACGCCTATATTATTACTCATATTATATCGTCTGTTTAAAACAATGAAAAGATCGCTTCCTGGAGTATGAATCCAATTAATCCTACAATACAATTGGAGTTGTTCTGAAAAATTATCATACTGTATAATTGCCTTACCAAACCATTTCTTGTTAATCGCTCCTTCCGCGGTAAATCCATAGACATTTGCCGAGAATTCTTTTTCACTGGGCATTGAAATAATATTCTGATTTACTGATCCATAAACTGTTAAGTGATTTGAAAAACGTTTTCCTATAGATCCAGAAAAAGTTGTTTTATCTCCACCAAAATAATCTCCTTTTTCAAAACGCATATCTCCCCAAATTCCACGGCTTTGGTTTGAGCGTGCACTTAAAGAAACTTTTTGATCTTTATAATCACCATTGGCTATTTTGACGCCGTTACCAAGAATAAACCCTTCTCCTAATTTTTCTTTATTCTGACTAATTTTAAATCCAACTTTATCTCTAGTCTCTAGAAAAGCATCAATAGAAAATTGCAGAATACCAGTCTCAGTTATTCCAGAATGATTTTTTACATCCCTTGCATATAAAGAGAATGACCATTGCCGAATCAATTCATCACCGTCACCTACTCTAGGAGTGAATCCAGCTATTACGCCAGTACCAATCATATCTGTTCTTTGAACAAATCCAAGAGCTGGCTGAAAATCTTTATCAACACGATGCTGACCTGTGGTAAAAAAATATCGATCATTTTTTAAATCTAGCCGAATCATTGATGCTGCTGAAGGGTCTTCCAAGTTGGAATCATCTACTTGACTATACCAGACATTCATACTACTGCTACCCCAAAATCTCATTTGCCCATCAATNCCAAATACTGAATTTTGACCATTTTTATTTGAAACATCAGTTATTACTGCCCCTACTGTGGTTCGATCACGAATATCTGATCGAAGTCTAAATGCACTATAAGCTGTAGCCGGCTGACCATTCTCGCCTTTTGTATGAATATTTAATGCACCTATAGAATTTTTACCAATCTGTCCAAAAACTCTACTACCTCCTAAAACATTTTGATTCAAACCAATACGTCTACTAAAAAATATTTCTGTTTGGCGTGGATTACCAAAGGAAAATAATTTAGATCGAGTTAAAAAGAATTCTCTTTTCTCAGGATAAAAAAGATTGAACCGTCCCAAATTAATTTGAGCATTGTCTGCCTCTACCTGCGCAAAGTCAGTATTATAAGTCAAATTGAGAGTCAAATCAGATCTTAATCCATAATATAAATCAACCCCAGCAGTTCCTAGATCATCAGATATATTCTCATTATCAATTATCTGTTTCTGTGAACCAGTAATTCCAAAAGGTTTGATTTTAATATCGTTACCCCTTTTGATATTTTTTAACCCAGTTAAATTTGCATACTGAGATACTTGGTAAACATCTGAGCTATATTCCAATCCAATATGAGGCCACATTACACTTTCATTTTTTCTATTAATATATCGTTTTACAGCTAATCCCATCGTCAAATCATCTTTGTTAGGAAATCTTAGTGTGTTCCATGGAATAGCCACTTCTAATACCCAGCCCAAATCTGTAACTCTACCTTCACTAATATAGACACCATCCCATGCCCATTCATCTAGACTTGGTTTATTTTCATCTGATATCAACGCATCATCCTGCGTACCCAATGGATTCATTTCAAATAGATAAGCATTTCTTCTATCTAGATAAGTATCTAATGCAATTTCCAATTTATCATCTCTGTGAATCCATCCGCCTCTATTAAGAATAGTTGCACGCACTTTTTCNGGCTCACTATCAAAAAAAGTAAATCCGAAATACAAATAATTGTNATTATAAAGAATTCGCATTTCAGATTTTTCACTAGGTTTTGCACCATCTTGTGGTAATCGTTGAATAAATTCAGTTATGGGAACAATAGATTCCCAAATATCTTCATCTAATACACCATTTATTTCAATTGACTGACTAGTACGTACAGCAACTACCTCAGGGCGATTTTGTGCACTAAGATTAAAAATAAAAAAAAAATATTAATAATATAATTGGTCTTTTAATTTTCTGGGCCATCATCCCACCACCATTGTGGTTGTAACTCTTTTGTATTTGGCCAAATCTCATTCATAGTATCGCCTTCATAGAGCATACCATTTTTCATTACATATTCTATAGAGTTTGTATTTCGAATATTGGCCAATGGATTTTTATTTAAAATAACTAAATCTGCAAGCTTNCCAAACTCAATGGATCCAATATCATCACCTACTCCAATAATCTTAGCTCCATTTAAGGTAGCAGCTCTTAATGCTTCCATTTCGGTCATGCCACCACTGTGTAAGGACCAAAGTTCCCAATGATAACCTAAACCATTGAATTGTCCATGTGCTCCAACCCCAACAAGGCCACCTGCCCTCATAATTTTTGCAGCGTCAGCAGCTATTTCAGAAAATGAATATTCGTCTTCTCTAAACCATGGGACTCTACGAGTTTTAGATTGAATAATATTATCAGGAACAAATCGTTTAACTTTTGGGTCATCGTGGACTTCTTCTGTAGAATAATAAAAATTTTCAGCCCATGGTCCTCCATAAGTAACGAGCAAAGTAGGTGTATAGGTCATGCCTGATTGAGCGACCAATTCAATTACATCTTTATATAAAGGAGTAATTGGGAAAGAATGTTCATTTCCATGAAAACCGTCTATTGCATGGGTTAAGCCTAATTTCATATCAAGTGCGCCTTCAGTTGTTGGCATCATTCCCAATTCATTTGCAGCTTGTACGATATAATTCCTCTGCTTCCTGTTACCTGCAATATAGGATTTTAAATTTCTTGTGCCGTAATGGTCACGATAACGTTTCATCAAAGCCTCTGCTTCATCTTTACTTTGAAAATTATTTTGCGAGAAGATTCCTGGACCAGTAGAAAAAGCTCTCGGACCAATCATTTCGCCAGCATCTACTAGATCTTGATATGCAAAAGGATCATTAGTGGATGTTTGAACATCTAATCCAGTAGTAACTCCCCAGGCAATATTTGCTATAAATGTCCAATTTTGTCGGTCTAAAATACCTTTTTTTATTCCAAAGTAATGAGCATGTGTATCCACGAAACCTGGGATTATTGTTTTACCATTTACATTAATAACTTTGGCTTCATTTGGAATTTTTACTGATTTAATATTACCCACTTTGTGAATTCGATTATCTTTTATTATTACTATCCCGTTATTAATTACTTCATCTCCATTCATAGTAATTATTTTTGCGCCTCTTAATGCAATCATACCTTTTGGTTTAGCTTTATTTATTAAAACATCAATCTTTGTTTCNAATGAAGGTATAGANGGNAATCCTTTATTTGTTGAATCTTTTTTTGTTTCAAATGAAACAGAGTCTATTGGCAATCGATAAAATGTGGATCCAACAGCCCAAGTAATTGTTTTACCTTTATCTGCCCATCCAAAATAATCAGCACCAACATAAGTCAATTTTTTTACAGGAATTGATGGACTATTAACATTTACCACAGGTGCTTTTCCTCCAACCTTTGGAATAGGCAATATGTATAACTGATTATTTACACCAGCTAATGCCAATGTTCGATCTGGGTTAAACTGGATATCGCGTGCATTAACAGGCTTGTCACTTCCATAAAAACCTTTTCCTTTTACAGCTAAATGTTCACGTCGATCAGTACCATCTAATCGGACNGAAATAACACCATTTCCACGACCTAGTGCGGTATAGCTGTANCCGTTTAAGAAAACTCTATCTGGATCATCTGTAAAAAATGGCTTTCCTAGACCTCTTGAAGGCATAATTAAATTTGTTTTTCCACCGTTTGCACTTAATGAAACCAAATCCATTGGAACATTTGGCCCCCCAAATTCTGCTTGAGACCTTAATCTTTCAATANCTGAACCTCTGAGAACTACAATAGTTTTCCCATCTGGAGTAAAAATAGGGCTCGAATAAAAACCTGGGGTTTTGGTTAATTTTTTAGGCATACTTCTACCATCCGCTTTGACTTTCCTTACATGACCTCCACCTGCCTCCCAAGTAACATATACGATTGATCTGCCATCAGGAGACCAAGATGGATGAAATTCACCTAATTTACTTTTAGTGAGTCTTTTATGTTCTCCAGTTTTTACATCTGCAACATAAAGATGCATAAATGTTGAAAATGCGATTTGCTTTCCATTTGGAGATAAAACTGGATCCATTATAATCCTTGATGATGATGGATTATCATCAATTCTATATGGGAAAGTAAGATCAGGACCTAAATCAAGAGCCACTTCAGCAGAAAAATTGATCACTTTGATAGATTTTGTTTTCAAATTAACTTTATGAAATTTTCCATTTTTTGTGAAAACTAAATCATTTCCGTTAGGATGAAAATCATACGTAGGAAGGACATCCCTTGTATGACGTGATTCTTGATCATCTCTTACGATTGGATATACCAACCAATTATCGTTACCATTTTCAAGATCTTTTATTCTTAGACCAGTTTTAGTCTTGTATCTGGTACCATATACGAGAAATTTTCCATTAGGTGAAATCTTAGGCTTGATNCCACTTCCTTCCACCCTAGTAATAATATCCTCAATTCCAGTAATTAAATCTCTGCGAGCAATCTGCCAAGCAGGGAAAGACATATTGTAACTGAACCCACCTNTTTTATTTGCATAATATAAAAATTTTCCATCGGGCGAAACCTCAGGNCCTAATGCATTTTTCCACTGATTGCCTGGTGCATCAGGCTTTGGTTTTGATTTTGTAATTTGGATACCTGAACCACCTTTTATGTGATACATCCAAATTTCGAAAGTTCTCTGAGGCCAATTTGTTTGAGAAACAAAGACATATTCCCCATCATTTGAAAAAACTGGTGAGGCATATTGATAATCATTTGATTTACTTAATTGTTTAGGATTATTACCGCTAACATCAGCTATCCATAAGTTTTCAGACCCACCCCTATCACTTATAAATGATATCTTTTCTCCATTAGGGGAGAATACAGGTTGAGAATCAAAAGCAATCCCTGAAGTAATACGCTTTGCTTCTCCTCCACGAAATGGAATCAGATAAATATCGCCCACTAGATCAAAGATTATTGACTTTCCATCACTTGAGATATCCAAAGACATCCAAGTACCTTCATCAGTAGTAAATGAAATAGTTCGATTCGGTTTTAGGGGTAGATTGTTCCCTAAACTATCGGCCTTTTCTTCAGAAAAAAGAAATGAAATAGTTAAAAAAATAATAAGTGTTTTTTTCATCATACCTCCTCAAGTGATGAATTAAAATAACTGATTAATTTGTACTGTTATTTTTAAAAAAAAGAAAATAAACTGGAATTCCTGAAATAACAAAAAGTAAGTCTTGTACAGATGCGGATGTCTCATAATATGCTCTCAGTAATACAAGTACCGTTATTCCCACCATATATATTGCAGGAAGTATTGGGAATAATGGCAACTGGTAGCAATTATTCTTACCTAAGTTCATTAATCTAAACTTGAAGAATGCAACTGTAGTAAATCCATAGAAGATTAAAATTGCAAAAACCATTCCAGCAACTATTGTTTCAAAATTTTGTCGAATTATAATCAGCGCAATNCTCCATATACAGTGTGCTAAAATAGCATTCGACGGAGTTTTGAATTTTGGGTGAATATGCCCAAACCATTTGAACATTAATCCATCTCTTGCCATCGCATAATAAACACGAGTGGTCGCCATCATTGTTCCATTAACGCTACCAGTGGCTGAAATAATAACCATTATTGATATCAAGCTTGCCCCAATCGATCCAAATAACGATACAGCTGTATCAGATGCTACGATACNACTAGAACGCATTCCCTCTAATCCTATTACTGCATGATATAAGAAATTAGATCCTATATACAATGAGGTGATTATTAACATCCCATATAGCATAGTTTTAGGAATAACTTTAATGGGATCTTTCATCTCACCTGCAACATAACCTACCCGATCCCAGCCCAAAAAAGAAAAAACAATCATCATCAATGCGGCAACTATATTTCCTACTGGTCCAAGTGTTGCAGTAGCTTGGGNTGATTCGGATAATCTCGAGAAATCCCCGCCTACCATTAACAAACCAATCACAGTGAATAGGAATAGACCTGCAATTTTAATGGAAGAAGAAAATTTATTATAAAAACTCCCCTTTTCTACTCCAAAAACATTTATAATTCCAAAGAAAATTAGAAGTATGATCGCAATAATTATTTTTTCAGTTTGATCTAAAGGGAAAAAATATCCTATATAATCAGCAGATAATAAACTAAGCGCAGCAGCAGGACTAGTTCTTATAATTAATAACTGCGACCAGCCAAAAAGAAATCCCCAAAACGGCCCAAAAGCTTTTTCCATATAAATATATTCACCGCCTGTATTTGGAAATCGAGAACCTAGCTCTGCATAAATTAGTGCCCCTATATAAACAAATAGAGCTACAACAACCCAAAGNAAAATTATTAGAAAAAAAGAATCTATATNTCTAGAAATAACCTGAGGAGTTTTAAAAATACCTGCACCAATAGTAATCCCAACTAAAAGTGCCACACCATCTATAAAGCCAAGTGATTTTTTAAGTTTTGACATTTGTTTACGTGGCCTTTAAGGTATATCNAATCTATTTATTTATCTCAAATGGTAATCNGTTAAGAGCAATTCTACCATTACTCATAACAAAAACAACATCTTGAATAGTGCGAATGTCATTAAATGGATTGCTTGTAACAACAATTAGATCAGCTTCTTTACCAATAGAAATAGTTCCTGTTTTATTCGCAATACCTAATAACTCTGCCCCAATAATTGTAGCTGATTGGATAGCATCAAGAGGCTTCATTCCTAAATTAACAAAATTTGTTATTTCCATTCCAACTCTAGTGGTACTATTTGGACCATATCCTGTATCTGCGCCAGTTGCGATTTTGATTCCCATCTTATAAGCCATCTTAACAGTATTTTCTAATGAGGGTAACATATGTTGACCTCTTATTATCAATACTGGATTATCATAATCTCCTCCTGGTTGAGTTAAATCAACAACCGTTGTAAATGTTGGCACAAGAAAAGTNTCCATTTTTTTCATCAACTTTAAGGTTCGTTCAGTAAGATATGTACCATGTTCAATGCTTTTTACACCTGCTTTTACAGCAGCATATCCACCTTCATCTCCATGTGCATGTGCCATTACTGGAATATTAAATTTTCTTGCTTCTTCTACTATAATTTTTAGCTGCGATTCAGTATAAGTTTGTTTTCTGGGATCTGTTTGAGGCAAACCAGCACGTTCAGTTCCTCTTGTTTTAATAAAGTCAACACCTCTATCAGCATTTACTTGAACAACCTTTNTCAATTCATCATCAGTTTGTACACCACCATACAAATTTTTCAATCTTGTATCTGCTAAAATGGTTTCACCTAAGTCTGGTGTTACAAATACACCAGCTGCAACCATATCAGGACCAATTAATTTTCCACTATTAACCATTTCACGTATGGATACATCTTGAAAATTAGGTGTACTGGCACTTCTAGCTGTTGTTACACCAGATTCTAATGCGCGATTTGCAGCATCTAATGATCTAATATGTGTATGTGCATCTACAAAACCAGGCAACAAATACATCCCTTTTAAATCAACTAAATAATAACCTTTATATTTTGATCCATTTTTCTTGATAGATTCAATTTTTCCATTAGAAATGAATACCATCATATTTCTTTTCTCAGACTGAGAGATTCCATCTATAATATTGGTATTTGATAAAACAATTTTATTTTGACCATTAATAATCATTAATGAACTAAACTGAAATAATAGTATTAAAACTTTTTTCATAAATCACTCCTTGGAAATTTATTAATCCACAATAAAGCATCAAGTATTAGGCAATGAAAAGAGATAATACCTAAACCGAAAATTGAAAAATTATGTTGAAATGAGTTCTGCTCTCCAATAGCTGTTGCTAACCCTATTGTAAAAAATAGAATAGATAGCGCTGTAGTCCATAATTCAATTTGGATAAAAACCCATTTAATATATGTTGGTGATTCAATATATGAAAATGTAGTGTGAATCCACAATGAAGCTGAAAATAGGAATAATACCAGCAAAACTAGCATTTTAGTCACATCAATTTTACCGCCAAAATAATCTAAGCTTAATCCATCATTAAAAATCATATACTTCATTGCATAGCAATATCCGAATGCTGCAAAAAACATTGATGATACAATCCACACTCTCCATTCCTCTGGTACACCTCCCCACAAATCAGATCGTGTATCGGGATGTTGAATTAATGCATAGATATATCCACCAAGAACTAAAATCCCACCAATTATGTTTATCCATAAAAATTGACTCTGAATACGCATTTTTACTCCTTATTTATTTTATTATTCCTTTGGGGATAGGAATAATAACCCATTATATTTTTAATCAAAGATTACCTCTAATTTTACTTAAACTATTATATGAAAGCATTAGTTAAACATTCACCTAAAGTTGGTATTTGGATGGAAGATGTCCCCGAACCAGAATGTGGGACGAACGAAGTCAAAATAAAAATTACTCATACTGGTATCTGTGGTTCTGATCTTCATATTTACAAATGGGATGAATGGGCTCAACGCACATTGAATTTACCTTTAGTTATTGGTCATGAATTTTGTGGAATAATTGAAGAGATTGGGCCTGGAGTTACGCACTATAAAGTTGGTGATCGAGTTTCTGCTGAGGGACACATAACATGTGGATCTTGCCGTAATTGTCGTGCTGGCAAAAGACATTTATGCTATAAGACTCTTGGTATTGGCATACAAAGGGCCGGCTCTTTCGCGGAATTTCTAGTGATACCTGAATCAAATGTTTGGCTTATTGATAAAAAAATAAATCCAAAAATTGCAGCTTTTTTTGACCCATTTGGCAATGCAGTACATACTGCTCTATCATATGATATTGTTGGAGAAGATGTTTTAATAACTGGTGCTGGTCCTATTGGGATCATGTGTGCAAGTATATGCAAATTTGTAGGAGCAAAAAATGTAGTCATAACAGATGTAAATGAATATCGTTTAGGTCTTGCTAAAAAACTTGGTGCTACGAAAGCCATAAATGTATCAAAGGAAAAAATTGAGGATTGCTTTGATGAGCTTGATATAATGAATGGTTTTGATATAGGGCTCGAAGTTTCTGGAAACCCCCAAGCATTTAAAAATCTTTTATCAGTTATGTATAACGGAGGGTCTGTTGCTTTATTAGGATTGCTTCCTGATTCTACCCAAATTAATTGGGATGATATTATTTTTAAAGGATTGAATGTCAAAGGCATATATGGAAGAGAGATGTATGAAACTTGGTATAAAATGAATCAGTTATTAAAAAGTGGCTTAGATATCTCAACAATATTAACCCATGAATTTCCAGTTGATCAATACGAANAAGCTTTTGAGATAATGGAAACGGGTCAATGCGGAAAAGTAATATTGGAATGGTAACAAATAATGAATAATTCAAATCAACTATATAAGAATACCTTAGATGACATTGAAGCTGATGGGCTTTATAAAAAAGAGAGGATTATCACAACGCCCCAAAGTGTAAAAATTAAAACTAATAATGATGATGAAGTTTTAAATTTTTGCGCTAATAATTATCTAGGATTAGCAGATAATCCAGATGTAATCAATGCAGCAAAAGATGGACTTGATAAATATGGCTTTGGTATGGCATCTGTACGTTTTATATGTGGCACACAAAACCTTCATAAAGAATTAGAATTAAAAATATCTCAATTCTTTAATTCTGATGATACAATTTTATATACTTCCTGTTTTGATGCTAATGGAGGACTATTTGAAACATTACTTAGCTCTGAGGATGCTGTTATATCTGACTCATTGAATCATGCTTCAATNATTGATGGGATTCGATTATGNAAGGCGCAACGTTATAGGTATATCAATAGTGANATGAATGATTTAGAATTACAACTGAAAAAAGCTAAAGATNCTCGCATAAAATTAATTGCTACTGATGGCGTTTTTTCAATGGATGGATATATTGCTCAATTAGATAAAATAACTGATCTAGCAAAACAATATGATGCAATGGTTATGGTTGACGATAGTCATGCTACTGGATTCATTGGTAAAACAGGTAGAGGCTCAGCTGAATTTTGCGGGGTAATGGATAAAATTGATATTTGGACATCAACATTAGGTAAAGCTTTAGGTGGAGCTTCAGGTGGATTTACAACTGGTAGAAAAGATATTATAGATTTGCTTCGTCAACGATCNCGCCCTTATATATTTTCAAATACAGTAGCTCCCTCAATAGTTGCAGCAAGTCTTAAAGTTTTTGATATTTTGTCTTCAACTACCAAGCTTAGAGATAAGCTAGAGGAGAACACTGCTTACTTCAGAGANAAAATGACTTCAGCTGGTTTTGATATAAAACAAGGAGAACATCCTATCGTACCAATAATGCTTTACGATGCGGTATTAGCTCAAAAAATGGCTGCTGATTTATTAGAGGAAGGTATTTACGTTATTGGATTTTTTTTCCCAGTTGTTCCAAAGAATGAAGCGCGTATTCGAGTGCAAATATCTGCAGGAATGAATTTATCTCATTTAGATCGTGCAGTACAGGCATTTGTTAAAGTAGGAAAAGCTTTGGGTGTTATTTAATTCCAACAAGCTTGCTACACTAAAAAAGCAACGGTAAATTCCTCGACTTTTTAAGAGAAATTTTTANATACTAAATGAAAAATCAATTAACACCNAGATTATTTATTATTGGACTTGTNCTTACATGGGCAATTTGGTCAATCTGGCCAACCATACAATATCAAGGACTGAATGATTCTGAAATTGAAACGCTTCGTAATGAAGGAAAACTTCAAGAGCTTGAATCTAAAACCATCAAACAAGGACTTGATCTTAAAGGTGGAATGTATATTGTACTTGAAGTAGACCTNCCTACCTTAATTGAGAACTTAGCAATCAATCGAGATAGAAAGTTCAATGAATCCATTAATGATATTAGAAAACAACTAATTAGTGACCCTGAAGGGGATTTCTTTAAAATACTTTCAGATATTTCTAGTGATGAAAAGTTAAAATTAACACGATATTATTATGACTATGGATCCAATAATGATGAAATAGTTTTATCTCTAATTGAACAAGGTAATGATGCAATCAATAGAGTATTAGAAATTCTTCAAAATCGAGTTGATCAATTTGGTGTATCAGAACCAACTATACAAAAACAAGGTAATCAAAGAATTATAATTGAATTGGCTGGTGTACAAGATTCTGAAAGAGCAAGAGCATTATTAGAAAGCACTGCTCTTCTTGAATTTTATCTAGTAAAAGAAGTAACTACAACTAATGATCTAATGATTAGAATCGATCAATCTCTAAAAGGAAATGAATTAGTTAGTGATTTTGTAAACACAGGTGAATTAGTTCAAGAAGATAAACCTAAGGATAGTGATCAAACTGTTTCTGTTAGTGAGTTATTTGGTGAGACAGAGACTAGTGAATCAAATACTGATACAGCATCAAATGCTGTAAACAATATTGCTTCAGATAGGCCTTTCTCATCACTACTTCGAAATCTAGGAAATACTATAGGTGTCCCAGAGAAAAATTTATATGCAATTAGAAAAATTTTAGAAACTCCTGAAGTAAAAGAAAAATTATCTTTACTTGGTGGAACTTTTCTTTTCAGTCACAAACCAGAAGAGTATCCCAGTGTAGATGGAAATACTGAAAAGATTTACAGTTTATTTTTATTAGAAGATCAAGCTGAATTAACTGGTGGAGTCGTTGAAGAGGCAAAAGCAAACCTTGGTCCTCAAGGTAGCACTTCTGCTGGGCAACCGGTCGTTAATTTATCAATGAATTCTGATGGTTCTAGGAAATGGGCGATTGTTACTGGATCTAATGTGGGAAGACAAATTGCTATTGTCCTTGATAATAAAGTTCATATGGCGCCAAATATACGTGAAAAGATTTCTGGTGGAGGTACAATAATTGAAGGGTTCGCAAATATTGATGAAGCTAAGGATATTGCAATAGTATTAAGAGCTGGTGCTTTACCAGCTCCAGTTGATATTATTGAAGAACGAGTTGTTGGCCCATCTCTTGGTGCTGATTCTGTACGACAAGGTACACAGTCTGTATTAATTGGACTTGTAATCGTCCTTATATTTATGATTATTTATTATAGATTAGCTGGAACGATTGCAGATTTTGCTTTAATATGGAATATTGTTCTTGTACTTGCAGTATTAGCTTCATTGCAAGCAACTTTAACCTTACCAGGTATTGCAGGATTAATTCTTACTGTTGGAATGTCTATTGATGCTAATGTTATTATTTTTGAACGTATTCGAGAAGAATTGAGAAAAGGAAAAACACCAAAAGCAGCTTTAGATGGTGGATATGAAAGGGCATTAACAACTATAATTGATGCTAATGTTACAACATTGATTGCTTCATTAGTTCTATGGCAGTTTGGGACAGGACCAATAAAAGGATTCGCTACAGTTTTATTTTGGGGAATTTTAATTTCAATGTTCACAGCTATTTTTGTTACGCGTACTATTTTTAATTTGTTTATTAATCGAAAAGGATTGTCGAAGTTGAGTATATGAGAATAGTAAGAGATACAAATATTAATTTTATGAACCAAAGAAAAGTAGCATCTATATTTTCAGCAGTTGTTATAATATCTGGTCTAGTTTCTTTATTGATAAATGGTGGACCAAAATTGAGTATCGATTTTAAAGGTGGTACAATTGTTTCTGTACAATATAATGAAGAGATGGATATAACTACAGTTCGTGAAGCCTTAAGTAATGTTGATATTGATGGNCAAGTTTTTGATTTTAGCAGCGAGGAAGTAAAATATTTTGGTGATAATTCATCCGTTTCTGTTAGAGTGCCTCATATTGAAGATTCTCCAGCTAATTTCGGTCAAAAAATAGCCGATCATCTTTATGATAGCTTTCCAAATAAAGTTCCATCAAACAAAAACTTATTTATTTTAAANAAAGGTAGTGTTGGGCCAAAAATTGGATCAGAGCTTAGTGGCAAAGCCTTAATGGCAATTATATCAGCTTTAGGATTAATCTTAGTTTATATTTCAATAAGATTTGAGTTGCGATTTGCACTAGGCGCAATTGCAGCATTGACTCATGATGTTTTTGTAACACTTGGTCTTTTCTCATTATTAGGATATGAAATTAGTCTTCCTATTATCGCTGCTTTCTTAACAATTGTTGGTTATTCTTTGAATGATACGATTGTTATTTTTGATCGAATTAGAGAAAATATAAAAGCTCTAAAGAGAGAGAACTATACAAAAATTATAAACCAAAGTATTAATGAATCTCTTTCAAGAACTATTGTTACATCTTTAACTACTTTTTTTGTTGTATTAATTCTTTGGCTTTTTGGCGGTGAAGTAATTCACAATTTTGCTTTAGCAATGATAATTGGAGTTATTGTTGGAACATATTCTTCAATATATATTGCAAGTCCCATTGTTATTTATCTACATGATAAGTCTACAAAATAGACTAATTAATTTCTGAATATAGTACTTTCTCGATTAAACCAATTAACACACCACAATATTGCTAATCCTGCAAAAACGATAAGCGATAAATAAACCTCTACCATATAATATGGATTTATTGTGCCTGCAATAATATCCTTGGACGCAAGAGAAACATTTAAAATTGGAATTAATGAAGTAATTGCATTTAGCTCAATTCCTGGTAATGTGCCAATAAGAGCTGGGAAAATTATTGCAATATTTAACGGACCGACAATACTCTGCGCTTCTTTAAATGACTTAGCATAAATAGATAAGCCAAGAAGTAATGCACTAAAAAAAGCAGAAATAGGCAAAATCANTGACATAATTAGTGCAATATTTTTTAAAGTGAGCATTTGGTTAACAATCTCTAAGACCCATGGNTCTAAATCTGGAAATGTTTGAATNCCAAAATACATGCCCCCCAAAGCAATAAATGCTGTAATAAAAGCGGCCAACATAACAACTAGAAATTTACCTAAAACGATATCAAGCCTTGTGGCTGGAGAAGACAAAATGGTTTCAAGGGTTCCTCTTTCTTTTTCACCAGCTCCTAAATCTAATGCTGGGTACATAGCGCCCATAAATCCAAAAATGATAAAGAAGTATGGAAGAAATCCACCCGCAATTTTTCCTAACTTCTCTTGCACAGAAGCGACATCTTTATAATCAATTTCAAACGCCTTAACTATGTCAGGTTTCAAATTCAGGTCATCCATTCTCTTATTAATAATTTGATTTTCCTTTGTAGATAAAACAGATTTTATAAGATCTCTGGTAATGCCAAAAGAATCAGTCCCCTTATACTTAATGATTATTTGGGCTTGTTTGTTTTGATCAATTGATTTTTGGTAATCCCTATTTATATAAATTGCAGCATCAAGGTATTCTTCTTGAATGTAGGATTCGATACTATCAGTAGGAATTTGGTCTAAGATGATTACTTTATCTAACTCTGCAAATGCTTCATACAAATCAGGCGCATATTCCTTACCCAAAAACCTTAATTTTATCTGCTGTTCCGATGCTTTTTCGGCTTGTTGACTTTGTATTGTATAAACAACACCAAACAGTCCTGGAATTAAAACAAATGGAAGAACAATCATCATGATTAGAGTTCGTCGATCTCGAGTAATATCGATTAATTCTTTTTTAGCAATAATAAGAAATTTCATGTAATTATTCTCCAACTCTATATATGAATTCTTCTTCAAATGTCGGTTTTGACATTTCTGATTTAAATTTATCTAATGTATCATTAAAGAATAATTTCCCATTATATATTATTGAGATATCATCGCATAACTGATTTACTTCACCCATTCGATGACTTGAAAAGATTACGGTCTTCCCTTCTTCCCGACAATCACGAATCAAATCCATGATTGCGCGAGATGTCATCACATCTAAACCAGATGTTGG